>JAQBOK010000007.1 GCA_028288085.1 Mucilaginibacter sp. | reverse complement strand
TGCCGGCCAGATCACTTTAAACCAGTTTTTCTTGCCCTTAAAATCAACAAGATAGATCATCAGTTCAAAAACCAAAATGCTGATACCAATACAAATAAAAACCCACGCAGGGGTAGACCGAATCTTTGAAATACCATCTGTATAAGGTCGGATAAGCAAACCCGCTGCTATTGCTGCGCATCCGATAATAAATAACGAAACCCACATGGCCTGTTTATTAGCTTTAGCGGTGAAATGTGCGTACCAGAGCGAAATAACAATCCCTGCCATTACCAAGGTTGCTGAGGAGGCGTCATTAATAACCCAAAGGTTAAGATGCGGAATCCTATGATGCGCCCCGGTAGTTATTGCCGGTGTATAGTGAATGATATTGAGATAAAGATGTGCCACTGTTTCATGTGCAATTATATTAATTGCAGCTAAAACAACCAATGCCACAAGCATTACCTGCATTTTACCCCTGGCTAGTAAAAAGACAAAGGCACAAACCAAATATGACCATCCGATAATACCCAATATACCCCACCATGAGGGATGTAACCCTTCAGGCGCTTTTGGGTTGCCACCGGTAAACAGAAAGGCCATTAACAGTAATATCAGCCAGCCTGCACCTATTAACAGGTATTTTTTTACTGATGACATGGCTTGGGGATAATCGAGCCATATCAAAAAGAAACTTAGGGTGATCGATATTTCCCATATCGATTCGGGTAAAATGGATGCTGAACTATAATCTTCCATATTGACATGGAAAAAGCCCATTACAATAAGTGCAAATGAACGCGATAGGATGGAAAAGGCTATAGAATTAAATGAATCGCCTTTTTTTAGTTTCCGCCCAATAGCCAGCGGGATAGATAAGCCAACAATAAAAAGAAATGCCGGAAAGATAGTATCGGCAAATCCCATTTTGTCCTCAAAGCCTTTGGCATGGTCAATCCATTCAGGCAGGCCTTTAACGCCACTCAGGTCATTAACAAATATCATCAATAACATAGTTAAAGCACGAAAAGCATCTATAGAAAGAAGACGTTTAGAGACTTCGTTTAATGTGGCTGTTTGGTTCATTGTTTGTAATGGGATTCGAGTTACCTTAAAGATGAGAAAAAGATATTATATTAATGCAATATCCTTTAAATGTAAGCCAACTTTAAGCTTTTTTTGGACGTACAAACAATACCCATACATTTACAGTGGTTAAAAAAAATATTAATTCAATAAATATTATCATCAATTCATGTATTTTATATTTTCAAAACTACTCCTGTTTTTATTATACCCCCTTTTCTGGATCACTGTTTTACTGTTTATTGCTTTATTATCCAAGAGACCTAAACTCAAAAAGCGGAGTTTTGCAGCTGGTTTAGCGCTGCTGGTTATTTTTACAAATCCTTATTTATTGTATGTGTATGCTAAGCACTATGATATTGCCCCGGTTCATTTAGACAAGAAAAAGGTTTATAGCGCTGCTATTTTATTGGGTGGTTTTTCTGGCGAAGATCAAAATGGCAATGGTTTTTTTAATGATAAGGCTGACCGCTTTATACAAGGGATCAAATTAAAAGCAACGGGACAGGTGTCCCACATTATGGTCAGTGGAGGAAATGGAAATCTGAAAAAAGATACTTTTACAGAGGCTGGATGGGTAAAGGGGCAATTACAAGCGTTAAAATTTCCTGACAGCGTGATTTTAACCGAGCAACAGTCAAGAAATACTTTAGAGAACGCGGCATTTTCAAAAAAGGTATTAGAGCAGGCACATTTAGCGCCGCCTTACCTACTGGTTACCTCTTCATGGCATATGCGGCGGTCTCTTTATATCTTTAAAAAAGCAGGCCTGGATGTAATACCATATCCCTGTGGCTACTTAGCCGGTAATACAGGGCCTTCTTTAAGCGAATGTTTGATACCAGACGGCTACACATTAAATGTATGGGTATTGTATTTAAAAGAGCTGGCAGGCCTGGCAGTTACCCATGTGAAATATACTTTTTAAATTAAGCCCATTTGTCTCGCTTATCCCAATTGAATGCTTTATACCGATCTTTTAAATAAGGGATCGGTGTAAACCATTAAAATTTAAAAAGCTGGTTTTTTCTTTTCCTGATGTCCCGTCTGGCACATTTGATTGGTAGAATGTTTGTTTAAAATTCATCAAGCGTTCCTATAGGAACGCCTCTTATTTCTTTTGGCTGTTTCTACCCACCAAAAGTTCTGATGGAACTAAGAAAATTACAATTCGGGGTTCTGTCAAGAAGCAAAGTCTTGTGTTTTATTTTAATGCGTTTGCTCTGGATAAGGGATGCCATTGCTTTAAAAAATCAACAAATCTTATACATTTGTTGATATGCAGAAAATCCTTATCGCCAATCGTGGCGAGATCGCTTTAAGAATAATGCGTTCGGCGCGCGAAATGGGTATTAAAACGGTGGCTGTTTACTCTGCCGCTGACCGCAATGCACTACATGTACGCTATGCTGATGAAGCAGTTTTTATTGGCGAAGCACCCTCCAGTCAGTCATATCTTGTAGGGGATAAGATCATTGATGCCTGTCGTAAAACAGGGGCGCAGGGAATACATCCCGGGTATGGTTTCCTGTCAGAAAATGCCGCTTTTGCCAGACAAGTAAGAGATGCTGGTTTGATACTGATAGGCCCCTCACCAGAGGCGATGGAGGTGATGGGTAACAAGCTATCAGCCAAAGCCGCAGCCTTAAAATACAATATACCGATGGTGCCGGGAACGGAAGAAGCTATATCGAATATAGACGAAGCCAAAAAGCGTGCCGTTGAGGTAGGTTTTCCTATCTTGATAAAAGCTGCCGCGGGTGGTGGCGGTAAGGGAATGCGCATTGTAGAAGGCGTGGATGATTTTGAAGAACAAATGCATCTGGCGGTATCAGAAGCTACGTCGGCATTTGGCGATGGGGCTGTTTTTATTGAACGCTATGTTTCGTCTCCACGGCATATAGAGATACAGGTACTTGGTGATACGCATGGAAATATAGTGCACCTGTTTGAGCGCGACTGCTCGGTGCAGCGCCGTCACCAGAAAGTAGTTGAAGAAGCGCCTTCTTCGGTACTCACGCCAAAAATACGCGAGGAAATGGGGCGATGTGCTGTAAACGTAGCACGATCGGTAAATTATACAGGAGCAGGAACTGTAGAATTCATAATGGATGAACAATTGAACTTTTATTTTCTCGAAATGAATACCCGTCTGCAGGTGGAGCACCCTGTATCAGAACTGATTACCGGGGTAGACCTGGTAAAGGAGCAGATAAAAATTGCCAGGGGCGAGGCCATCAGCTTTAAGCAGGAAGACCTTAAAATAAACGGACATGCTATTGAACTGCGTGTATATGCAGAAGACCCGGCCAATAACTTTTTACCAGATATTGGTACACTGCAAACCTATGTAACCCCCAAAGGTCCTGGTGTGCGGGTGGATGATGGCTTTGAGCAGGGTATGGAAATACCGATCTATTATGACCCTATGATAGCAAAACTGATCACTTATGGTAAGGACAGGACTGAAGCCATTGAGCGAATGGTACGTGCCATTGACGAATATCATATTACCGGCATTACCACTACACTGGGTTTCGGCCGTTTTGTGATGCAGCACGAGGCATTTACATCAGGTAATTTTGATACTCATTTTGTAAAAAAATACTTTACACCCCAAGTGTTGCAAAGCAGTAATGAAGATGAATCGCTAATTGCGGCAATAGTTATGGAAAGGTTGTTGGGAGATAAAGATATGAGCACTTCTAATGTTGCTGTTAATAATGAAACGTCAAATTGGGAGAAAAACAGGCGGGATATTTAAGGGTAGTTTCCATATGGTTGGAGGCCTGTACTCTACGAAAAAAGAAAGTGCTTCGCTTACATACATTTCTTGCCAAAAGGATCCTAATCGGCACGATAGAGAGAAATCAACTCTTCAATTAAACCAACCTGTGCATGATTTATTTTGATCTTTGCTTCTTCAATTGAAAACCAGCCGGCTTTATCAACTTCGGGAAAAGTGTTGATCTTACCTGATTTGGGTGGCCATTCCAGTTCAAAAGTATTGCTGAAGATGGCCGCGGCATTGATATCGCCTTCTATAGCCCATGCAAACACTTTTTTACCTGCTTTTTGATGAATTGGTGTCAATGGGATAAAAACTCCGTTAACTGCCTGACCTGTTTCTTCAAAAAATTCGCGTTTTGCAGCATCAAGGGGAACTTCATCATCCAAAAATTCACCTTTTGGTATAGACCAGCTTCCGTCGTCTTTGTTAACAAAAAATGGTCCTCCGGAATGTACCAGGAATACTTGTAAGAGGTGATCAGTTGTACGGTATAATAATATTCCAGCGCTTTGCTTAGCCATTTTTATAGATAGATTTAAAGGCAAGTTAACAAAAGCCGAAACTTTAATCATTATTTTTGTTAGGTTACTATACAGAACAAACCGAAACCGATATGGCCGAAAATAAATGGACAACTTTTACCGTTACCGCGGATTTTGATACCGATGCCAGGAGCGTATATGAAGCATGGACAACCCCTGCCGGACTTGAAAGCTGGTTTTTGCGTAGGGCTGAATTTTATACAATAGCGGGGCGTTTAAGGGAGCCGCATGAGTTTATATTGAAAGAAGACACTTATGAGTGGTACTGGCACGGATTTGATGATAGTGCCGTAGAGAAAGGTGAGGTACTGGAAGTTAACAGTATTGATTTTTTAAAATTCACTTTTTCTGGTGGCAGCATTGTTAGTGTGTATATTACAACCAAAAACGGGTTAGCCATAGTTGAACTGACGCAAGAAAATATTCCCGAAGAAAGCGATCCTTCGAAAAACCTTTATGTACAATGCCAGATAGGATGGACGTTCTATCTGGCCAACCTGAAATCAATTATTGAAGGTGGTGTTGACCTGAGAAATAAAAGGTTGGATGTGAAGAGTAATTTTAAGTAGCAACCAGTCTCTCCTAAATCCCCGCTTGTAGGAAACTTCATTAAATATTATATTATTTTTGCCCCGTAATTCCCATAGACGCGAATTACGGGGCAGTATATGTTTACAGGAATAATAGAAACTTTAGGCAAGGTAACTGAGTTGCGGCACGAGCAAGGCAACCTGCATATTACAGTTGAATCAACTATCGCCGCTGAATTAAAGATCGATCAGTCTGTGGCACACAACGGGGTTTGCCTTACAGTTGTGGCTCTGGCAGATGGCAAGCATACGGTAACCGCCATTGAAGAAACCCTTCAAAAATCAAACGTTGGTTATTTTAAAACAGGCGACCTGGTGAATTTGGAGCGTTGCATGCAAATGAACGGCAGGCTCGACGGGCACATTGTGCAGGGCCATGTAGACCAAACCGCCGTATGTACTAACTTTAAAGAAACCGACGGCAGCTGGGAATATACTTTTGAATATGACGCCTTAACAGGTAATGTTACTGTTGAAAAAGGCTCTATTTGTGTGAACGGAATTAGTTTGACGGTAGTTAATTCCAAACAAAATAGCTTTTCTGTAGCGATCATACCTTACACCTTTGAGCATACCAATTTGCAGCAGGTGCATAAAGGCTCAACAGTTAACCTTGAATTTGATATTATTGGAAAATACGTGGCAAAACTCATGCAGCGGTAATTACTTTCTTCTCAATTTTTAAACAATTTCCCCAAAATGGCGTTATCATCAATATAACAATTGATAAAACCATATGGATAAGTTAAAGAAATTTGAGTTGATGGAAAAGATTGTCCATGAACTGGAAGACTTGAAAAATAGTCAGCAGGCCATTATACAAAAATTAGCTAAAATAGAGGTAGATAATATGGACCTTAGCAATAAGAGATTAGAAAAAGACCTGCCAGACATGCACCAGCGGGTATCCGATAATTTGGATACCATTGCCAGTATCCTGGAGGACTTTGCCAACCAGACCGATAGCTATAGCAACAGTAATAATATTGCCGCGCTGAAAGAGCAGGAAGCTTTGAATAAATAATATTTGCCTGTTGCCTAAATAGAAAGGGGTAATATTGCCGTTGAAGTCAATTATAGCAAATTACCCCTTTTTCTAATTAAGCGTATTTATGCTTTTGCAAGGTAAAATACACACTGCCGATTGGAAAATTCGACATGAGAGGTATTGTATGATTTAATGGAAGTAAAACATAAGCGGTTTCAGAAGTCACAATTCACCTTATTATAACCATTGCCACCATCTGATGTCTCAAATAAGGGGGCACTGCTCACCTCCGGCATTTGCGCTAACTGGTATCGGGTAGCCCCCATTTTCGTCACGCCATTTTTAGACCAATCAGATTGATATTCTTTCCCTGATCTCTCTTTGTTTAATAGCCAGGTTATCACGTAGTTGGTGAACGGTGGTCACAACGTTTAGCTGTTCCTTCAGACCGTGATCGTATCGAAAATTGTCAAGCAACAACCTTTTAATATCCTGTTGAATGACTTTACATTCGTTATATAATTCATCAATTGACTTCATGCTCTCGGATAATCATAAGTTAAGGGGCGTCTTTATAATAATTGATTTCCTATGATATATTAGTAAACATTTGGTCATCTGTTCATTTAACGAAAACAATCATTTATAGTTTCGTTTACAACCAGCAGATGCTTAATATATTTTGTATTATGTTGTTGCTAAAAAGTTTGGACCATATAGAAGAAATATTTTTTTAAATATTTGCGTAACCGAACGGTTTCATATATATTTGTAACCGAATGGTTTCGCATAATTAAATAAAATAAAGATGGATCAGCAAAATTATAATGCCTGTATAACCGCCAACATCAGCCCTAAGGAAGCGTTTGAAGGTATAAGTCATGTTTCAGAATGGTGGGCGACAAATTTTGAAGGGAGGGCTAAAAACCTGAATGATGTATTCACAGTTCGTTTTGGGGAAACTTTTGTAACCTTCAAAATAGTTGAAATGGTTACCAATAAAAAAATAGTTTGGCAGGTTATTGACTGTCACTTGCCATGGCTTGACGACAAAAGTGAGTGGAAGGGTACCAAAATAGCCTGGGAGACCTCAACGGAAAACAATTTAACCCAAATTAGTATGACACATATAGGTTTAGTTCCCGAAATAGAATGTTATACCGATTGTGAAAAGGGGTGGAACTTTTATGTGAAAGAAAGTTTGGCCAAATTGTTAACTGAACACAAGGGGTTACCCGACACCAGTAAAAATTCCCGTTAAGGGGAATAATAACATTTGTTATATTATAATGTGTTGTTCGGTTGAACATTACAGGTAATGAATTATTAAAAACAATGTCAAATGGGGAAAATGCATTAGCAACATGCAACAACTCACCGACTCTATCCCGCAAACTGAAGCAAAAACGCTGAGCCCTTACCATCAGCTGATTGCACCTGTATATTGCCCTTATGCAGCAACATGATCTGTTTGCATAAACTTAGCCCTATACCGCTACCTGTTTTGCGGGTACTAAAGAACGGTATAAATATTTTGTCCAATAATTCTGTGGGCATACCCATGCCGTTATCGGATACTTTAACTACTGTACGATTATTGGCCTGCACCTCTGCCGATAGGGAAATGCGCGGATTTTCCCTATCCTTTACCGCCTCAATGGCATTTACCATTAAATTGATCATTACCTGCTCTATTAAATTAATATCGGCCTCAATAGCCAGGGCAGGGTCGCGCAGTACAATTTCCAACTCTATGTGTTTCTTTTCCATGGTGGGGTGCATCAGGCTGTTCAGGTTTTCAAACAGGTCTCGCACCAGTATTTTTTTCAGGTCGAGCTTAGTGATCTTGTTCAGGTTACGGTAGCTTTCAGTAAACTTGAGCAAGCCTTCACTACGACGTTTGATAGTATCTATACCCAATTCCAGGTCTTCCAACTGACTGCTTACCGGGCTGTTGGCTATTTCAGGGCTTTGCAGTCGGTTTTTTAAAGTATCGGCCAATGAGGAGATCGGTGCTACTGAGTTCATGATCTCATGTGTCATTACATTCAATAGCTTTTGCCATGCTTTTGATTCTGTTTCGTCCAATGCCTCGCTTACGTTTTGAAAAGCCACCAGTTTATACACTTTGTCATCGCTGCGAAGTACGCTGGCTGTCATCAATATTTTAATCAATTGCTGATTGCGCGAAATGGATATTACCTTGCTTTCGCCCGGTTTTATTTGAATGATCTCTTTGTATAATGCTTCTTCGCGTTTTTCTAATGAGTAAATGGTTTTAAGGTAGGGGATACCGATCAGTTGTTTAAAGGCCTCGTTTATCCACCCGGTCTCGCCGGTTTCATTTTCGTAAGACAGGATGCCGGTATCTACCAGCTCCAATATTTTTTGCAGATAATGGTATTGCGTCTCGCGTTCGCGACTGATAAGCTTAAAAGTAGTATTGATCTCGTTAAAGCCTTTTCTGAGTGGTTTAAGTTCGTTTGGGGCCTTGCGTACATCAAAATGGCGAGAGAAGTCGCGATAATGGATAGATTCAACAAACTGGCTCACCTCGTCCTGCGCCTTTTTCTGAAAACGGATCATCTCAATCAATTCATATACCAGCAAGGGGCAAGTGATCACCAAATATAAAGGAACGCCCTCTACCGCTATTATTGAAGTTGCGGCAAGGGTGATAAAAAGGATCAGCACCCGCAGCAAAAGCCGCCACTCGTAACGTTTAAATATCATATTTGCTTAGTCTTCGGTATAATGCGGTGCGGGTTAACCCTAATTCTTTTGCTGCCCTGGTGATATTACCATTGTTTTTTTCGATAACCCGTAATATGGCGTTTTTTTCGAGGGTACTTAATGGTACATTATCTGCTTCAATCTCGCTTTCGGCGGGGGTTTCCAATATGGAAAATATCAGGTCATCAGCCTTTAGTAAATGGTCATCAGCCATTATTACCGCTCTTTCAATAGTGTATTGCAATTCGCGCACGTTGCCGGGGAAATTATATTGCTTTAGTTTTTGCAGCGCGCCTGCATCAAAGTCTACGGCTGGTTTCAAATATTTGGCGGCATATAATTTGGCGAAATGCTTTGCCAGGATGACGATATCTTCGTTGCGCTTTCGCAAAGGAGGCATATTAATTTCGACTGTGTTGATACGATAAACCAAATCCTTGCGAAAACGATTTTCGTTTGCCAGTTCATACAGCGGCAAATTGGTTGCGCAAATCAGCCTGATATCAATATCCACCGCCTTGTTGGTGCCGAGGCGGGTAACCTGCCGGTTTTGTAAAACTGTTAATAATTTGGCTTGTTGTTGCAGCGAAATATTACCTATCTCATCTAAAAACAAAGTGCCGCCCTGGGCTTCTTCAAAACGCCCCGTACGGTCTTCACGGGCATCTGTATAGGCTCCCTTTTTATGGCCAAAAAGTTCACTTTCAAATAATGTGTCTGTTAAGGCGCCCACATCAACTTTAATAAAAGGTTGATCGGCACGTAACGAGCGTTCATGAATGGCTTTGGCCATCAAATCCTTACCCGTACCATTTTCGCCCAAAATCAGGATATTGGCATCGGTAGGTGCAATTTTATTCACTTTGTAGAAGATATCCTGCATCACTTCCGATTCGCCTAATATTGAAGTATCAGACGTTTTTACATTTGCCTTTGTGGGTTTTGTGCCTTCCTGTTTATCCAGCAGTTCTTTAATAGTACTGATAAGTTTCTCATTGTGCCAGGGTTTCACTACAAAATCATTAGCACCTTCTTTTAATGAACGCACAGCCAGGTCAATATCACCATAAGCAGTGATCATGATAACGCAAACATTCGGCTTCCATTCCTTTATTTTCCGCAGCCAGTAAAGTCCCTCGTTACCGGTGTTAATGGCGCTGTTAAAGTTCATGTCCAACAAAACCAAATCAACCTGGTTACGTTGCAGCAGCCAATTCAGGTTTTCAGGATTTTTTTCAGTAATAACTTCCTGCGCTTCTGTTTTGAGCAACAGTTTTACTGCGGTTAATACATCAATGTCGTCATCAACAATTAAAACGGTTGCTTTTTTTAATATCATTTTGTTCTTGTATGTAACTACCAGTGGAATTGTAAATTAGCATCAGCAATAAATATGCTATTAAAGGCCAATTTTACATATTTTAAACTAAAATTCAACTCTCATGATCCGTAAATCGTATTCTATCACTCAAATACCATTTATCAACTCTTTTACCATAAATTCAAGTGCCTGAAAAATAGCTTTTTTAGCTTATATCAGTAAAAAGTACTGTATCATAACCGTACACTTGCTGTAACAGAAGCGTACGCTTCAATTATGTATTTTGTTATTAAAATGCTGAAAAACAGCTATTTAATTTGTGGCATATCTTTTTATAAACAATACCAAAATAACAAATTATAACTGTGGACAGAAAACTTGAAAAAAAGACCTGGAATAGCAAACGTATAATGACAATAACAGGCATTGCAGCAGTTGTTGCGCTTGTTGCAGGCAGTATTTATTTCACATCGGGTAAAAGCAAATATAACGCTCAAATAGACCGTATAACCATTAGCGAAATTAAAAAGGGGGCCTTCCAGGAATTTATTCCGGTGAACGGAGTGGTAGCGCCGCTAACAACCATTTATCTTGATGCAGTTCAGGGTGGTAGGGTTGAACAGAAATATGTAGAAGATGGCGCCAAACTGAAAGCTGGCGATCCTATATTAAGATTATCAAATAATGATGTTGAGTTAAGTTTGGCTAAATCAGAAAATGACGTTTACGCGGCGCAAACACAAATGCAGATCTCGCAAAACCAGGCAGATCAAAATACAGTGACCAGGTTACAGACTATGGCTGACGCTGAAAGTGCTTATAAGGATGCGGAACGCGTATATAATTTAGATAAAAAATTATATTCACAAAAAGCCATTGGTTTACAGGAATACCAGGTTGCTGAGAATACCTACCAATATCAACTGCAGAAAAAGAAGCTTGCCACTCAAATATTACATCAGGATACCCTGATGACTAAAGAGCAGGCAAAGCAGGCCAGGGAACAATATCAACAAATGAACAGCAGTTTGCAATTAATGCGTAAAGAGGTAGCCGACCTGACAGTAAGATCGCCTATTGATGGTCAGTTAACCGCCTTGGATGCAGAAATTGGGCAGAATAAAAACAGGGGCGATAAATTGGGGCAAATAGACGGCTTTTCTGGGCTAAAAGTAAAGGCGCTTGTGGATGAACATTATATCAACAGGGTGGTAACAGGTTTAACAGCTTACTATCCCACAGATGATAAAACCTACAAGCTTGTTGTGAAAAAAGTTTTTATACAGATAACCAATGGCCAGTTTCCGGTAGATATGCAGTTTGTAGGTGATGTTCCCCCGGGATTAAGAAAAGGGCAAACACTACAGATCAGACTGGCATTTAGTGACGAAGTGACGGCGTTATTATTACCTAAGGGCGGATTTTTCCAGCAAACAGGTGGTAACTGGATATTTAAAGTAAGTGATGACGGCAAAACTGCTTTTAAAGTAGATTTACAACTCGGCAGAGCAAATACTGATTATTACGAAGTGACACGTGGCTTAAAACCTGGTGATAAAGTGATTACATCAAGCTATGAGAACTATGGGGATATCCAGGAACTGGTATTGACAAAATAGGCCCCACCCGGCCTCCGTAAAGAAAAGGAGGTTAAATGGGTTAATTGCAAAATGAAGAAAACTGATTATAAATTAACTAATAAAAACTAAAATCAAATCCTTAAGCTAAACCAAAGGATTTAGGAGGCACAAATGATAAAAATTACTGATCTCGAAAAATTTTACCGGACCGAAGAGGTAGAAACCATCGCTTTGAACAAACTAACCATTGATGTTAAAAAGGGTGAATTTGTGGCGATAATGGGCCCGTCGGGCTGCGGAAAGTCAACCCTGTTAAATATACTGGGGATGCTTGATGACCCGGATGGCGGAAGCTATGTTTTTAATGGAGTGGAAGTGGCTCATTTTAACGAGCGTAAACGGGCTGATCTGCGCAAGCACAATATTGGCTTCGTATTCCAGAGCTTTAACCTGATAGATGAGCTAACCGTATTTGAAAACGTGGAACTTCCATTGATCTATACTGGTGTACCAAGTTCTGAAAGAGTTAAAAGGGTGGAGGAAGTGCTGGATAAAATGCAGATCATGCATCGTCGCAATCACTATCCGCAACAGTTATCGGGTGGTCAGCAGCAACGTGTGGCTATTGCCAGGGCTGTGGTAAATAAACCCAAACTGATATTGGCGGATGAGCCTACAGGTAACCTGGACAGCAGTAACGGTAACGATGTAATGGAATTGCTAACCGACTTGAATGAGCACGGAACTACCATCATCATGGTAACGCACTCGGAGCATGATGCGCGTTACAGCCACCGCATTATTCGCTTACTTGACGGTCAAACCGTTATGGAAAATATAATGATCTGATAAAGGTCACTCTGAAACTGGATTAGTTTAATAATCAGTTGATTAATGTGTCTCCCTAACTCCTTCTCTTGCAGAAGGGGTTAGTTTGAGAATTTGCCTCACCCTTCCTTTCCCAAAAAGAGAGGGTATAGTTTACTATTGAACTTATATGGGGAATATTGATAAGTACTATTAAAAAATCCAACCCGTCAATTGGTGGGAAGTTAGGAGGGGCTTATGTACAGAAATTATTTTATAATCGCTTTAAGAAATATCAGGCGTAACCTGAGCTACGCGTTTCTCAACGTCTTTGGGCTAACTTTAGGTATAGCCTCTTGCCTGGTTATATTCCTAATTGTACGCAATGAACTGAACTATGATAGTTTTGGTCATAAAGCCGACAGAACCTACCGGGTTACCTTACATGCAATTGATTATAATTCAAATGTTTCTACTGCCATAGTTCCGACTATGCGTGTTGACTTTCCTGAATTGGAGCAGGTAACGCAAGTGTTTTATCAGCATGAGGGATTGATAAAAGTGGGCCAATCTATCTACAAAGAAAAAAATTACGCCTTTGCCGATAAGTACCTGCCTTCGGTATTTGATTATCAATGGATAGTGGGCGATCCAAAAACTGCACTTGCCGAACCTAATACCATCGTGCTGACTGAAACCATGGCCAAAAAGTATTTTGGGCAGCAAAATGCCATGGGCCAGGTAATCAACCTGGAAAAACAATATAATTTAAAGGTAACCGGTGTGATAAAGGATATTCCCGGCAATACCAGCCTGCCATTTAATTTCCTGGTTTCTTTAGAAACGATCAGAAAGGATCTAAGTAACTTTTTTTGGTCGATACCCGGTGGCAGCTATGCCTTTATTGTGCTGCCCCAAAACCTTGCTGTAAGCCGTATTGAAAGTAAAATACCTGCATTTATCAAAAAAAATTGGGGTGCGGATATTGCAAAAGCAGCTAAACTGCCTTTACAACCCCTTAAAGATATTCATTTCGATCAGCGCTATATCAACAATATTGTAACACCCACATCAAAGGAAACCTACTGGGTTTTGGCTGGCGTTGCCTTGCTGATCATTGTCACGGCTTGTATCAATTTTATCAATCTTGCTACCGCTCAGGCCATTAAAAGGGCAAAGGAAGTAGGTGTTCGCAAAGTTTTGGGTGCCAACCGCGAACAACTCATAGGTCAATTTTTAGGTGAAACTACAGTGTTAGTATTACTGGCAGTTTTTATGGGAGTTGTTATTGCCGCCATATTTCTAACACAGGCAGATAAATGGCTGGATATCAAAATAGGCGCCGAACAATTAGGTGAGGGAGGAGTGATAGCATGGATAGTGGTGTTAACAGTTGTGGTGATATTGCTTTCAGGTCTTTACCCTGCGTTTGTGCAGTCGGCATTTCAACCTGTTGAATCCCTCAAAAGCAAAGCAGGTATCTCATTAAAAGGACTAACGCTCCGTAAAAGTTTGGTAGTAGCACAATTTGCCATATCGCAGATACTAATAGTAGGAACCATTATAGTAGCCCATCAAATGGATTACTTTAAAAATAAAGACCTGGGCTTTAATAAAGATGCTATCATCTCTGTTGGTATACCCGATCAGGCAAAACGCGATGTTTTACAGCAACAGCTAACTGCAGATCCCGGAGTAAAGGATATTAGTTTCTCATCCGGGGCACCGGCTTATAATAATAGTTTTACCAGCCTGTCTGCAAAGGAATTGGGTCTTACCAAAGATGATGTGACCGAAGTGAAGTTTATTGATGAACGGTACACGGATATGTTTGGTTTGAAAATGCTTGCGGGAAATAAAATAACCAAAGATACCCTTCACCATGTTGTGGTGAACGAAACCTTGATGCATAAGCTCGGAATCAGGAACCCGCAGGCAGCTATCGGCAAAAAAGTGACGCTTAATGGTAACTACGACGCATACATAACGGGTATTGTGCAGGATTTCCAGAGTGAATCAAAACATAAACAGAGAAGGGCTTGCGTGCTGATGTATAACCCTAAAATATTTTTTACAGCAAGCATCCGCATCCAACCTGCGGCAATGCATCAAACAATAGATCATATAGGAAAGATATGGTCGGCACAATTCCATGATAATGTATTTGAATATGAATTTCTTGACGAGCATATTGCCAGCCTTTACAAGCAGGAGCAAAAAGCGTATACGGCTTTCGGGTTATTCTCCTCTATTGCTATTCTCATAGGTTGTTTGGGTTTATACGGCTTAATCGCTTTTGCCGCATCGCAACGCACCAAAGAAGTTGGTATCCGCAAAGTATTAGGAGCACCGATAATGAGTATTGTAGGCTTATTTACGAAAGAATTTGTATGGCTGATATTGATCGCCTTTTTTATAGCTGCGCCGATTGGATATTTTATGATGGATAAGTGGCTGCAAAACTTTGCCTATCACGTTAACATAGGGGCAACCACATTCCTTATAGCAATTGCGGCATCGTTTATTATTGCCCTGATCACTATACTTCAACAGGTAATAAAAGCAGCGCTGGCAAACCCTGTTAAGAGTTTGAGAAGCGAATGATTGATTTATAAAAAGATTTAGAGTTTAAATACCATGATAAAGAATTACATCAAAATTGCTTTCAGAAACCTTTGGCGGCACAAAAGTTTTTCGCTGATCAATATCATCGGGCTGGCAGTTGGCATGACTGCTTTTTTATTGATCTTAATGTATGTAACGTTTGAATTAAGCTATGATAAGTTTCATACAAAAGCAGACCAGGTATACAGGTTAAACGTGGATATAAGATCGGCGAATGATGTGATGAAATTATCGGTTTCCTCAGCTCCTATGGGGCCAACGATAAAGGCTGATTTTCCGGAAGTACTGGAATCCACCCGGATATTTGGCGGTGGTTATGTGGTTAAAGTGGGTAATCAACTATTCCAGGAAAACAGGGTATTCCTTACTGAACCGTCTTTTTTTAATGTTTTTAGTTTTCCACTAATAAAAGGCGACCCAAAAACGGCATTAAAAAATCCCTTTAGCGTAGTCCTGACAGAAACTATAGCTAAAAAGTATTTTGGCTCAGCTGATCCAATAGGGAAAACCTTAATAATAGATGGTAAAGCCCCATCCTTAGTTACAGGTGTAGTAAAGGACGTTCCAGCCAATTCGCAATTTAAGTTTGATATGCTTTATTCCATTTCAACACTTGAAAAAAAGTACCCCGGACGTTTAGAACAATGGGGAAATTTTGGAAACTTTACTTATCTGCTTTTATCCAAAGGGGCTAATGCCGCACAATTACAATCAAAATTTCCGGCATTCTTAAAAAAGCACATCAGTGATGCTGATCGTAAAGGCGGAGAGGATTATGCCCTATATCTAAAGCCGTTAAAAGATGCTTATATGGATACCCGGGGTGGTTTTGAGCAGGGTAGCCTTAGTAACGTCTATATTTTTTCTGTTGTTGCTTTATTTATCCTGCTTATCGCAGCTATTAATTTTATTAACCTAACTACGGCAAGGGCAACCGAAAGGGCAAAGGAAGTTGGGGTACGCAAAGTAATTGGCGCTGCCCGCAACCAGTTAACCATGCAATTTTTAGGCGAATCAGTAATACTTTGTCTTATTTCTTTCGCTATTTCAGTTTTGCTTGTGTCAATAGCATTGTCGCCATTTAACCAGTTAGCGGGGAAAATAATAAGCCCTAATATTTTTGAACACGGGTACATATTTGTTCTTCTAATTATTTCCATCTTAATTGGCGTTGTGGCCGGTGCTTATCCCGCGTTAGCCTTGTCTAACTTTAAACCTGTAGTAATCTTAAAGGGCAAGTTTAGCTCCTCTGCAAAGGGAACGCTGTTGCGTAAAGGCCTGGTTGTTTTTCAGTTCACTATATCCATCGTATTGATTGTTGGTACATTGATCGTTTACAATCAATTAAACTATATGCGTAACCAACCGCTGGGGTTCGAAAAAAATCAAATGGTTACCATTGATTTTGGCGGGGATGAAAACGTGATAAAAAGTTACGAAACCATTAAAAATGAATTCAAGTCAATTCCTAATATTTTAGCAGTCTCGCTATCATCAGGTATCCCCGGTGGAGGCAATGCTAATGCGCATTCTGAATTGGAAAACCGGCAGGGCACTATGCAGCCTATGAATATCAATATGTACAATATTGATTATGATTTTATAAAGATATACGGCATGAAGGTAATAGCAGGCCGGGCGTTTTCTAAAGATTATGGGACAGATTCAACCAAAGCAATTGTTATAAATGAGGCCGCAGTTAAAAACCTGGGTTATGCTTCGCCAAATGATGCCATTGGGAAAAAGTTTTCGCAATGGGGCAGAGAAGGCAAAATAATAGGCGTAGTAAAGGATTTTCATTACCGTTCATTGCAACAGAACGTAGAACCTTTAAACATGAGGGTAAACCCCTCTGATGCCGGAACATTTACTTTGAAAATATCGTCGGAAAATATACCTGCCACCTTATCTGCAATTGAAAATAAGTGGAAAGTACTAATCCCTCAACGCCCATTTAATTATGCCTTTGTTGACGAGAATTTTAATAAGCAGTACGCCACCGAGGAGAGGTTTGGTAAACTATTTATGTATTTCGCAATACTCGCCATATTTATTTCGTGTCTGGGCTTGTTAGGCCTGGCATCCTATAGCACGCTGCAGCGTACCCGCGAAATTGGTATCAGGAAGGTACTGGGCGCCAGTATTCCCGGAATTGTAAACATGCTTTCGAAAGAGTTTTTACAGCTGGTATTTATCGCGGCCTTAATTGCTTTTCCGCTATCATGGTACGGTATGCATAGCTGGCTTAAAGATTTCGCTTACAAAGTAGATATAGGCTGGCTTGTATTTGCCGTGGCGGGGATACTTGCTTTTATGATCGCAATTGCAACTGTAAGCTTCCAGGCCATACGGGCTGCTATTGCTAACCCCGTGAAGAGTTTGAGGAGTGAATGATTTGATGACAAAGAATTAGAGTTTAAAACGCTATGATAAGAAATTTTATAAAAACAGCATTCCGCAGTCTTACCAAAAACAAGGCCTACAGCTTTTTGAATATTTTTGGCTTAGCGATAGGTATCGCCTGCGCCGCCCTTATTTTTTTATGGGTAGAGGACGAGGTGAACTATGATTCAGTAAATGTAAAAAAGGAAAGGTTGTATATCTCCCGGATCAATGAAAAATTTGATGTACAGGTACTTACACATTCGTCAACCCCCGGTGTAATGGGGCCTGCTATGAAGGAAGAATTACCAGGAATAGCAAATACCTGCCGGGTATCCGATGGCGGGACGTCGCTATTGTTCTCCAGGGGCGACAAATCTGTTTTCGCTTCGGGCAAATATGCCGAAGCATCTATATTCAGCATGTTTACGCTGCCGTTTGTACAGGGTAATGCAAGGTCTGCATTTTTACAGGTGCACTCGCTGGTAATAACAGAAAAAACCGCCAGGAAATTTTTCGGGAATGAGAAAAATGTTATAGGTCAATCCATCAGGGTTGATAATAAGCAGGATTATTTTGTAACAGGTGTGATAAAAGATATTCCTGAGAATACAACCCTGCAATTTGAATGGTTAATGCCTTTCCAAATATATTTTGATCAAAGCCCCTGGCTAAAAAGCTGGGGAAATATGTCATTGCTTACTTACGTGGAACTGAAACCCGGAGTAAACCCTGCAACTGTTAACCAACAATTGTATAATTACATTCAAAAGCGCGAACCTAAATCAATAGCCCATGTCTTTTTATTTGGTATGAAGGACTGGCACCTTTACAACGAATTTAAAGATGGTAAAATGACCGGCGGAGGGCAGATAGAATATGTTCACCTGTTTAGTGTAATTGCCTGGATCATCCTGCTCATCGCCTGTATTAATTTCATGAACCTGGCAACAGCACGCAGCGAAAAACGTGCCCGTGAAGTAGGTGTCCGCAAAGTTTTGGGTGCCGGTAAAAGATCACTGATCGCCCAGTTTATAGGCGAAGCCATATTCATGTCTCTTATCTCGGCTGCTGTCGCTGTATTTATAGTAGCAACCGTTCTGCCGGCGTTTAATACACTGGTGCAAAAACAATTGATAATTGGCTTCGGGAATCCTTATCATATACTTGCTTTATTACTTATTACGTTAGCCTGCGGCTTAATAGCAGGCAGTTATCCATCTTTCTACCTGTCGTCTTTTAACCCGGTATCTGTACTTAAAGGGATGAAACTGAAAGATAGCTGGGCTGCTATAATCCGTAAAGGATTGGTAGTATTACAGTTTACAGCATCCGTTGTGCTTATCATTAGCACCGTTATAGTTTACCAGCAAATACAGCATGTTAAAAACAGGCGGTTAGGGTTTAATAAGGATAATTTAATTGAAATGGACCTGCAGGGAAAAATGGCTGAAAGCTATCGCCCGATAAAACAGGACTTGTTAAATACGGGCCTTGTGGAAAATGTAGCCTTGGCTGATCATGCAATCATCTACGGTGGTAATAATACTTCCAGCCTTAGTTGGGATGGTAAACCCGTTGGCTCAAAAATTTTGATATCCCAGCGGTACGTTACACCCGAGTTTATGGAAACATCGGGCCTGAAAATTCTTGAAGGCCGAAACCTTACTGTTACCGACACAGGTACACCATACCGTATGATAATTACCCAATCAATGGCAAAATTAATGGGAAAAGGCAGTGCCATTGGCAAAAGGGTACATGGCGATGGCGATACAACTTCTGCAACAGTGGTAGGAGTAGTTAATGATTATGTATATGGCAACATGTATGGCAAGCCTGATCCGGTTATGTTTTTTAGTTCTGCACCTAAGAATACCACGGTAATGTATGTGCGCATTAAGCCGACTAACAATACCGAAAAAGTTTTAGCAGCCATACAGGGCGTTATGAAAAAAGATAACCCCGCATACCCATTTGATTACCGTTTTGTTGACGATCAATTTAACCAGATGTTTTTGAGCGAAATGTTGGTAAGCAAGCTATCCAGGGTATTTGCCGCATTGGCTATTGTTATTTCTTGCCTGGGTTTATTCGGGCTGGCGGCATATACAGCAGAGCGAAGAACAAAAGAAATTGGCATACGCAAGGTTTTAGGTGCGAGTGTATCCAGTGTTACCACGCTGCTTTCAAAGGATTTTTTACAGCTGGTCATTTTATCATGTGTAGTAGCCTTTCCGATTGCTTATTGGCTAATGTTCAACTGGCTAAAAAGCTACCAGTATCATATCGACATACAATGGTGGGTTTTTGCAGTGGCTGGCATTGCGGCAGTTATAATTGCTTTGGCTACTATCAGTTTTCAATCCATCAGAACGGCAATAGCCAACCCTGTGAAGAGTTTGAGGAGTGAATGATAGTGCGTGCCGGAGCGATGTATAGTGAGCAGTTAATCGGGTTGGATTAAGTTGATCAGATAAAAAATCAGTTCAGTCAGCGGTCTATACCAGAATTTAGAGTTTAGAAATTGAAAGTTAAAGCATTATGATCAAAAATTATTTAAAAACAGCTTTCCGCGGCCTATGGAAAAATAAGGGATTTACCGCTATAAACGTTTTAGGACTCGCACTGGGGCTGGCAACCTGCCTGCTTATTGTTTTTTATGTTTTTGACGAATTGAGTTACGACAGGTACAATGTAAAAGCCGACCGTATTTTTCGTGTAAACAACGACATTAAATTTGGTGGTAATCAAAACTCTTATGCTGTTACTCCCGCACCTGCGGCCGTGGCTTTAAAGGCCGATTTTCCTGAAATTGAACAGGTAGTAAGATTCAGGCGACGTGGGGGTAATCAGGTTAAAAAGGGGAATCAGAACATCCAGGAAAATTTGATGATCTATGCAGATCCTTCATTGTTTAGTGTTTTTACTTTCCCGATGATAAAAGGCGATCCGGCAACAGCCTTAAAAGACCCGCATACCGTTGTTATAACCGAGAGTACGGCCAAAAAATATTTTAACAATATTGATGTTGTTGGAAAAGTTATGACGTTTAACGACACCGCTTTTTATAAAGTAACCGGTGTAATTAAAGATATACCTAAGCAGTCGCACTTTAATTTCGACTTCTTTATGTCTATGTCGACAATCGGCGAAAGCACCCAGGAAGCCTGGTTCAACAACAACTATACTACATACATACTGCTCAGGCCTGATGCCGATTACAAAAAACTGCAAGCCAAATTCCCGGAGTTTATGCATAAACACGCAGGGCCTCAATTGCAGAGCGTTTTACATTTAACATTTGATAAATTTGAGCAAAGCGGCAACTACTTCAAGTTAAGCCTTTTCCCAGTTACAAAAATACACCTCGAATCCAATAGTGTCGCCGAGTTGGATGCCAATGGCAATATTCAAACAGTTTATATTTTTTCGGTAATTGCGGTGTTAATATTGCTGATAGCCTGTGTCAATTTTATGAACCTTTCTACAGCCCGCTCATCTAACCGGGCCAAAGAGGTAGGGGTACGAAAAGTATTAGGGTCAGCACGAAAAAATTTAATCGCCCAATTTTTAATAGAATCTGTGATCGTAACACTCGTTGGTGCAATAATAGCGGTTTTTGTTGCCTGGGCACTTTTACCGGTATTTAATGATTTATCAGGCAAAGAATTGATAATTACCCCGCAGATAATATTTCGGTTATTACCGGTATTATCTATTTTTGTCATCGTGATTGGCTGTTTAGCAGGTTCATATCCAGCCTTATACCTTTCAAGTTTTCAGCCTATTGAAGTGCTTAAGGGCAAACTTGCAGCAGGTTTTAAGGGTGGACTCCTGCGTAACGTACTGGTTGTGGGCCAGTTTATCATTTCTATCGGTTTAATTATCGGAACATTGGTTATTTATAACCAGTTGAAGTTTATTCAGAAAAAGGATCTTGGCTACAATCGCGAACATGTACTTATTGTATGGGACACGTGGACATTAGGCAATAAGGCCAAAACTTTTAAACAGGAAGTAAAACAACTGGCCGGAGTACAAAACGTTACGATGTCGGGTTTTTTGCCAACATCAGGCTACAGTAATAGCACATCATTGTTCAAGAGCCCTGTGCTTGATCAAAAACAGGGTGTACTGAGCGAGGTTTGGAATGTGGATGCAGATTATGTATCTACACTGGGTATTAAAATAATAGCCGGCAGAAATTTCTCGGACAAGATGGGTACCGACTCAACTGCATTATTAGTAAATGAGTCTGCTGCAAAATTACTGGCTTTTAAAGATCCCTTGAATAAAAATATGTATATCCCACAGGATAATATGGCTAAGGTTATGAAACCTTTTCATATCGTCGGTGTAATGAAGGATTTTAATTTTAAATCGTTGCGGGAAAATGTAACACCTTTAATTTTCTTTTACAGTGAAGACAAAGGTGCATTAAGCATACGCACGAAATCAGCAGATCTAAAGGTTTTTGTTGACCAGGTAAAAAACAAATGGGGAGAATTATCACCCAATCAACGGTTTAACTATTCTTTCATGGACAAGGATTTTGACAAGCTTTACAACAGTGAACAGCGTACAGGGAAGGTAGCTGTTTCATTCACTTCACTGGCTATTATCATTGCCTGCCTGGGCTTGTTTGGCCTGGCTGCTTATGCTGCCGAACAGCGCACCAAAGAAATAGGCATAAGAAAGGTACTTGGTGCTAATGTGGCTACAATAGTAAGAATGCTGTCAAAAGATTTTATTGTGTTGGTTCTGATCGCCATTGTAATTGCAGTGCCAATTGCCTGGTGGGCAATGCACAAATGGTTAATAGGGTTTGCTTATCACCAGGACGTGCAATGGTGGATTATAGTTGCGGCCGGTTTAGGGGCTATTTTAATTGCATTTATCGCAATAAGCTTCCAATCTATCAAAGCAGCACTATCCAATCCGGTTAACAGTTTGAAAAGCGAATAGACTTGGTGCCCGCCCGTAGACAGGAAGGGCGAATAGTGAGTAGTTAATTAGGCTGATTCAGCGGTCTATACCAAAATTTAGAGTTTAGAAATTAAAATTTAAAGCACTATGATCAGAAACTACATTAAAACGGCGTTCCGCAGCCTTACAAAAAATAAAGGCTTTACGGCAATTAATGTTCTGGGCCTTTCTGTTGGCCTGGCTACTTGTTTGCTCATCGTATTCTACGTAGTAGACGAATTAAGCTACGATAACTACAACATAAATGCAAACCGGATATACCGGATAACAGAAGTTGCCAAATTAAACGGTAATGAGGCAGCATATGCAGGATCAGAAAAACCGCTGATGGATGCCATAAAGAGTTTCCCCGAAATAGAAAAAACAGCAAGGTTTATACCTACAAACACCCTGTTTTTATCTCCTCAGAAATTTTATGTCAGAAAGGGGACAAATAACATCCAGGAAAGAAACATTGTTTATGCCGAATCTGGCATCTTTGATGTGTTTACTTTGCCAGTAATAAGTGGCAAGCCTTCATTAAATGAACCGCACACCGCTGTAATTACCGAAAGCACGGCTAAAAAATATTTTAATAAAATTGATGTTGCCGGCCAAACTTTAACTATTAACGATACAAGTCAATATAAAATAACTGGTGTGATAAAGGATATCCCTTCGCAATCACATTTTAACTTTGATTTCTTTTTATCTTATTCATCCATTCCCGAATATCGTGCCGGCGGATGGGGTTATGGCGGTATGCATAACTATGTATTGCTTAAACCGGGTGCAAATATTAAGAAGATCGAAAGCCAGATGCAGGCAATTGCCTATAAAAATTACCCTTCGTCTATGCATACAAATGGTAATTACTTAAAGTACGATTTAACGCCGTTGCTTAACCTGCACCTGCGTTCTCCCAGCCAGTATGAATTAATGGAAAGAGGTAGTATCCAGTATGTATATATTTTCTCGGTAATCGCCATATTTATACTGCTGATAGCTTGTGTGAATTTCATGAACCTATCAACCGCCCGCTCATCCAATCGTGCTAAAGAGGTAGGTGTTCGTAAAGTATTGGGTTCAGCGCGTAAATATTTGATCGCTCAATTTTTAACCGAGTCCATCTTAGTAACATTGGCGTCAACCATTATAGCGGTAGCGCTGGCATGGCTATTAATGCCATTGTTTAATCAAATGGCCGCTAAGCATTTGTCGTTCACCACGCATTCCTTAACCTGGTTACTGCCGTCGTTATTGGTTGTTGTGGTGGTTATAGGATTTCTGGCAGGCTCGTATCCTGCATTTTTCCTGTCGGCATTTCAGCCTATCGAGGTATTAAAAGGCAAATTAGCAGCCGGATTTAAAGGTGGATTTTTGCGCAGTTTCCTGGTTGTTTTCCAGTTCTCGATATCTATTTTTCTCATCATTGGCACACTGGTTATCTATAACCAATTAAGTTACATACATAATAAAAACCTCGGTTTTAACCGCAGCCAAATGCTGGTTATTAAAAACACAAATGTGCTTGGTAAACAGGCAAAAATTTTAAAACAGAAGGTAAAGCAAATGCCTGGCGTGGTAAATGCTACCATGTCTGCCTATTTGCCAACGGGCGAGGACAGGAGCATGACGGGCCTATTCCCGGTACTGCCCATCGATATAAAGCAAGATGTACTTTCCGAATTCTGGCCGGTGGATGAGGACTACATGAACACTTTAGGTATAAAGCTGATCGCCGGCCGCAATTTTTCAAATCAAATGGCATCAGATACTGCATCCATGATCGTTAACGAAGCGTTTGTAAAACGATTTGGTTTTAAAGACCCCCTCAATAAAACAGTTTATCGCGATAGCTATGGCATACAACCTTATCACATAATAGGTGTAATGAAGGATTTTCACTTTAGTTCGCTTAGAGATGCAATTAAACCGGTGGCTTTGGTTTATAACGAAGACCGGGGCGCAATAACTGCACATGTGAATACAGCGAACCTATCTTCCTTGATGTCTCAGATCGAAAACAAATGGAAGGAACTTTCTCCCAATCAGCAATTCACCTTTTCATTTATGGACCAGGATTTTGATGCCACTTATCGATCCGAACAACGCATAGGAACAATATTTATCTCATTTAGCACACTGGCCATACTTATAGCCTGCCTTGGATTATTTGGCCTTGCTGCCTATGCTGCCGAACAACGAAATAAGGAAATAGGAATCAGGAAAGTGCTTGGCGCAAGTGTATCTGCTATAGTAAATATGCTATCATTGGATTTTATTAAACTGGTATTTATTTCAATTCTGATAGCCTCTCCGCTGGCGTGGTTTATAATGAATAAATGGCTGCAGGACTTTGCTTACAGGGTAAATATGAGCTGGTGGACTTTGACAATAGCTGGTTTGGTAGCAGTATTGATCGCTTTTGTTACCATTAGTTTTCAATCTATAAAAGCGGCATTGGCTAACCCGGTTGAGAGTTTGAGGAGCGAGTGATATTTATTTTATTTAATTGATAAACAACTGCAACCTAATGTCTTCTTACATCGTCTGATATGAAGTCTTAATGCATTTAAATCAAACTAAAGTTTATTGTCATGATCAGGAACTACATCAAAACAGCATTCCGTAACCTTTTAAAAAACAAAGGTTTTACTGCCATAAATGTATTAGGTCTCGCTTTGGGGCTGGCTACCTGCCTTCTTATTGTTTTTTATGTATTTGATGAATTAAGTTACGATAGGTATAATGTAAACCTCGACCGTATTTATCGTGTAAACAACAATATTAAATTTGGCGGCAATGAGGGTTCATATTCAGAATCCCCCGCACCTACTGCGGCAGCATTAAAAGCCGATTTTCCTGAAATTGAGCAGGTAACCAGGTTTAGGCAACGCGGCGGCAACCAGGTAAAAAAAGGTAATCAGAACATACAGGAAGACAATATGGTATATGCTGATCCCGCCATCTTCAGTGTCTTTACGCTTCCTATGACCGAAGGCGACCCTGCAACTGCTCTGAAAGAGACACACTCTGTTGTGATCACCGAAAAGATAGCACTCAAATACTTCAACAGCATTAAAGCGGTGGGTAAGGTTTTAGCATTTAACGATACCGCTTTATACAAAGTGACTGGCGTGATTAAAAACATACCAAAACAGTCACATTTTGATTTTGATTTCTTTGTCTCTATGCCAAGTTTAGCTGAAAGTAAAGATGACTCCTGGTTCAGTAATAATTTTGACACTTACATCCTGTTCAGGCCAGATGCAGATGTTAAAAGGTTTGCCGTTAAACTGCCTGAATTTATGCGAAAACATAGCGAGCCGCAATTGATGAGCATTTTGCATATGAATTTTGCAACACTGGAGAAAACTGGCAATTATTTCCGGTTCAGTCTTATACCCCTTAAAAAGATACACCTGGAATCAAATACAAAGTCTGATCTTGGTAATAAAGGCGACATAAAAATTGTTTATATCTTTTCGGCAATAGCCATTTTTATATTGCTCATCGCCTGCGTAAATTTCATGAATCTTTCAACTGCACGTTCATCCAGCAGGGCAAGGGAGGTTGGTGTACGCAAGGTATTGGGTTCGCCCCGCAAATATTTGATTGCGCAGTTTTTGACAGAGTCTGTTATGGTGACTCTGGCGGGAGCCATTATTGCTGTGTTGCTGGCATGGGCTTTTCTGCCTTTGTTTAACCAAATGTCTGCTAAAGAGTTGACAATCACCCCTCAAATAATAGGTTGGTTAGCACCTGTAATGGTTATTTTTATTATAATTGTAGGTTGTATTGCGGGCTCTTACCCGGCTTTATACCTTTCTGGCTTTCAGCCTATTGAAGTGCTCAAAGGTAAACTGGCTGCGGGTTTTAAGGGCGGCATTCTGCGCAGTTCATTAGTGGTTTTCCAGTTCTCCATTTCTATTTTTCTTATCATAGGCACAGTGGTTATTTATAACCAGCTACAGTATATCCAGAATAAGGATATTGGTTATAATCGCGATCACGTATTGGTCATAAACAGGATATGGACACTTGGCAAAAAAGCTAAGACTTTTAAGCAGGAAATTAAACAACTGGCCGGCGTTAAAAGCGCTACTATGACGGGTTATTTGCCCACAGATGGCGCTAATAATAACTCCTCCTTATTTAAAGATCCCTCACTTGATGCGAAACGGGCCATACAAAGCTCAATATGGAATGTGGATGAAGATTATATCCCTACACTTGGAATAAAAATGCAGTCGGGAAGGAATTTTTCAATTGATATGAAAACTGACTCCTCCGCCATAATCATAAATGAAGCTGCAGCACAATTATTGGGCTTCCAAAATCCACTGAACCAACTTCTTTATTTACCAATGGATAGTAAGGCCAGTGTTATGAAACCATTTCATATCGTAGGCGTGATAAAAAACTTTAATTTCAAATCGCTAAGGGAAAATGTGTCGCCTCTTATTCTTTTTGATGTTGAAGACACAGGCTGCCTGAGCATAAGAATGAGTTCTGCAGATATCCCATCTTTACTGGCACAGGTTAAAAATAAATGGGCGGGCATGTCGCCAAACCTGCAATTTGATTATTCGTTTATGAATGAGGATTACGAGGGGCTTTACCGTACTGAGCAACGCACCGGGAAAATAGCAATAGTGTTTACTTCATTGGCAATTATTATTGCCTGCCTTGGGCTCTTTGGTTTAGCAGCCTATGCTGCAGAGCAGCGAACTAAAGAGATCGGTATTAGGAAGGTATTGGGTGCCAGCATGTCAACCATTGTAGGTATGCTTTCTAAAGATTTTATCAAGTTGGTTCTTTTTGCAATAATAATCGCGTCGCCATTAGCATGGTGGGCCATGCACGAGTGGTTGAAAGGATTTGCCTACCGGCAGAATATTCAATGGTGGGTGGTAGCATCTGCCGGATCAGGAGCAATACTGATAGCTTTTATTACCATAAGTTTCCAGTCCATCAAGGCTGCTTTAACTAATCCGGTAAAAAGTTTAAAAAGCGAGTAAATCCATGCAACGTTATTCATATAAATTACATCTCGTATTTACTTATTATCCCCACTACGTATGTTAAAAAATTATTTGAAGATCACCTGGAGAAATTTGCTTCGTCATAAAGCATTTTCTTTGATAAATATTGTGGGCTTGGCTATTGGTATGGCTAGTTCGGCTCTCATACTTTTATGGATACAAAATGAAATAAGTTATGACCAGTTCCATGTAAAAAAAGATAGGTTATACGAGGTTTACAACCGGTCTGTTTTTGATGGCAAGTTATGGTGCTGGGGAACAACGCCCAAGGTGATGGCCAAAACATTAAAACAGGATTATTCCCAGGTTGAAGAAGTATCGAGGACAAGCAATGGTAATTTCCTGTTTACTGTTGGCGATAAACATTTAAATGTTAATGGCAATTTTACTGACCCTGGTTTTCTAACTATGTTCAGTTTCCCTTTGATTAACGGCAATGCGGGTACCGCCTTAAATAATATTAACAATATTGTTATAACCCAAAAATTATCAAAAAAACTATTTGGTAATGATAATGCGATGGGAAAAGTTATAAAGATCGATAGCAACGCTTACTTTACGGTAACCGGTGTTTTAAAAGATCTTCCTAATAATACCCAATTCAACTTTGAATACCTGATGCCATGGGCGTACCTAAAGAAAATAGGTGGTGATGATGGTGGCTGGGGCAACAATTCTGTACAAACCTGGGCACTCCTCAAGCCTAACGTTACCGAAGCCGCTGTAAATAAAAGTATTGTTAATATAACCCGCTCACATTCAGATATAAAAGATATAGATGTGTTTTTGCATCCCGCGAGCAAATGGCGCTTGTATTCAAAATTCGATCAGAAAGGAAAGGTAGAAGGCGGGCGCATTGAAACAGTGAAAATATTTTCGCTCATCGCAGCATTTATCTTACTGATAGCCTGTATTAATTTTATGAATTTGAGTACGGCACGCAGCGAAAAACGAGCGCGTGAAGTAGGTATACGGAAAGTAGTAGGCGCATTGCGCGGATCATTAATTTATCAATTTTTAGGCGAATCAATTTTGATCGCATTGATTGCCGGGGCTTTAGCGCTGCTTATTGTGCAACTCAGCATGTCGGGCTTTAATTTATTGACCGATAAACAATTATACATACCTTATGGCAACCCTTATTTTTGGTTGATAGCATTAGGCTTTATCTTCATTACGGGGGCTATTTCTGGCAGTTACCCGGCTTTATATTTATCGTCATTTAAACCGGTAAGTGTATTAAAGGGCACTTTTAAGGCTGCTAATGCATTGATTACTCCCCGTAAATTGTTGGTTGTGATACAGTTTACATTTGCTGTTGTATTAATAATCTGTACAATAATCATTCGTCAGCAAATGAAATATGCTCAGGACCGTGATACTGGCTATAAAAAGAATAACCTGGTATACGTAATGATGACCGGGGACGATGAAAAACATTACGCATCCATTAAAAACGAATTATTGAGCAGTGGCGCGGCATCTGCCGTGACAAAAACAAGCGCGCCAATAACCCAGGCCTGGAGTGATAGTTGGGACTTCCTGTGGGAAGGCAAGGATATAAGCAAAAAAATAGACTTCAATATCTTTAATACCGATGGTGACCTCGTGAAAACTATGGGACTTAAAATAGTTGCGGGGCGTGATATTGATGTCAAAGCTTACTCTACTGACTCAACAGCATTGATATTGAATGAAACGGCGGTTAAGATCATGGGGTTTAAAGATCCGATAGGCAAAATTGTAAAAAGAGGAGAGGGTACAGATACTAAAGATTGGCATATTGTGGGCGTAGTAAAGGATTTTATATTACAATCCCCCTATGAGCCTGTAAAGGCCATGATCATACAAGGGCCAAAATCATGGTTCAACGTTATCCATTTTAAATTGAATAGTGCCAATACAACTGCTGATAATTTAAAAAGAGCTGAAAATGTATTTAAAAAGTATAACCCTGAATATCCTTTTGAATACAATTTTATTGATCAGGAATATGCTAAAAAATTTGGCGATGAGCAAAGAACCGGCACACTTGCCAGTCTTTTTGCGGGGCTTACTATTATCATTTCGTGTTTGGGCTTATTTGGCCTGGCTGCCTACATGGCTCAAAACCGGATAAAAGAAATTGGGGTACGCAAAGTTTTAGGGGCATCAGTTACAGGAATAACCACGCTATTATCAAAAGATTTTTTGAAGCTGGTAATAATCTCACTCGTCATTGCCTCGCCAATTGCATGGTATTTCATGGATAAATGGCTTAATGGGTATACTTATCGCATTACTATAAGTATCTGGGTATTTGTAATCGCAGCTTTATTAACAATGATGATATCCATTATAACGGTTAGTTTCCAGGCTATTAAAGCGGCGTTGGCAAACCCGGTTAAAAGTTTAAGGAGCGAGTAGGCGTAGTTGACGGTAGGCAGTGTGCAGCGTATGTGGAAAAAGTATAATGCCGATTTTCCGTTCGATTACGATTTTATGGATCAACTTTATGATAGCATGTACAAATCTGATCTGCGCTCTGGCACACTTTTCAGTGTTTTCGCAGGCATAGCTATATTTATATCCTGTTTGGGTTTGTTTGGACTGGCTACATACACCGCGCAGGTGAAGATAAAAGAGATCGGCATCAGGAAAGTATTAGGCGCTAGTGTTGCCAATATTACCATGATGCTCTCCAAAGACTTTTTATCATTAATTGTCATATCATTAGTTATTGCAAGCCCCGTCGCATGGTATTTAATGAATAAGTGGCTGCAAGACTATGTTTATCGCATCCATATACAATGGTGGGTATTTGTATTGGCAGGATTGACCGCCATATTGATGGCTTTTATAACTATAAGCTACCAGGCTATTAAAGCTGCACTAACCAACCCGGTTAAAAGTTTGAGGAGTGAATGATTTGGTGAGCGGTGAATGGTGAATAGTCAATGGTGAATAGTCAATAGTCAATAGTCAGTGGTAAGTGGTAAGTTGCGGGCATTAGCACGATCACTCTTAGCCTCTCACTATTCACCCCTCACTACTACTCACCACCTTACTCACCCCTCACCAACTGTATCATAACCGTACAGCAGGTGTTACGCAAACGAACATCAATTTGTCGTTATAATTTAGTAACTATTTGTAAATCAGTATTATATATGTTTGGTACTGATTTTTATGTACTTGAATAAATCCTTGTTTTATGTTCAAAAATTACATCAAGATTACTTGGCGGAACCTTATCCGCAATAAATTGAGCAGTATCATAAACATAAGCGGTTTAGCTATTGGTTTGGCTTGTGTGTTGCTAATAGGCATGTATGTTAAAGACGAACTGAGTTATGATCGTTTTTTTAAAGATACAAATTTGATATACAGGGTAAATACTCATGAGAAAATGGGTAATGATGAATTTACCGCAGGGCACACCCCGCCTCCGGTTGGCTTAACATTGCTTACTAATATCCCTGAAATAGAAAGCTATACACGGATTTTTAAGCCGGGCGATGAGATCATTCACTTTGTTAATAAGGGTCAAAAAAGTTCATTGACCGAGAAGGCCCTGCTTTCGGTTGATTCTAATTTTTTACAGTTTTTCAACTATCCGCTATTAGAAGGTAATAAGGCGACTTGCCTTAATGGGCCAAATTCGATTGTTTTGACAGAAAAGGCGGCCAAAAAATACTTTGGTGATGTTTCTCCAATTGGTAAAAATTTGGTGTTCGATGAATATTCAACACCATTTACTGTAACTGCAGTGTTAAAAGATTTGCCATCGCAGTCGTCCCTGCAATTTGATGTATTACAATCAAATGTAGGTATGCCGCCGGTAAAGCATTTTAACTGGAGCTGGGTTTGGCTGCAAATGGGCACGTATATTAAACTTAAAGAAAATGTTGCAACAGATGCTGCTACACTACAACGTATAGAAGCCAAGTTCCCGGCTATAATCAGGCAACAAGCCGCAACCGCTTTCAAACGCATTGGTCAGCCTTTTGATGAATTTATAAAAAAGGGCGGAAAATATGATCTGAGCCTTCAGCCATTAACAGATGTGCATCTTTATTCAGCAAATATCGGGAACCGTTTTTTTCCTCAAAGTGATATAAAATATGTTTACATTTTTTCGGCAATAGCCTTGTTTATCATATTGCTGGCTTGTGTTAATTTCATGAACCTGGCTACAGCACAATCCGCAAAAAGAGCCAAAGAGATTGGTATCCGTAAGGTATTGGGGTCCGAACGTAAACTGCTGATCTACCAATTCATTGCCGAAGCTTTTCTATATACTTTATTTGCTGCGATTATTGCAGTTGTTATTGTTTCCCTTTGTTTGCCCGCCTTTAACCTGTTATCGGCAAAGGCGTTAAACCTGGCGGCCTTCCTTAATCTTTCCACTTGGGCAGGCTTGCTTGTATTGATCTTATTAACGGCACTGCTTGCTGGTAGTTACCCCGCGTTTTTCCTTACTTCATTTAAGCCCGCATCGGTGTTAAAGGGAAATGGAGATTTTAAGGCTTCGGGCAGCGGCTTTTTTACCCGTAATGCACTGGTAGTTTTCCAGTTCACCGTTTCAACCGTTCTGATTGTGTGCACCATAGTAGTTTATAAACAACTGCTTTATACCCAATCAATGGACCTCGGATTTACTAAAGAGAATATTTTAATTGTTGCTGATGCTAACCGGCTCGATAAAAGTGAGGAAAGCTTCCGGCAGGAATTATTGCGTTTGCCTGAAGTAGCCAACGCCAGCATATCAACCAGTTTACCTACTCAAAACTCTTTTACTGATAGTTACATTCCAGAACCAACTGCGGATAATGTTAATGCAGCAGGGAAGGATATCCAACTTTCATCTTTTATTGTAGATGAAGCATTTGTGCCCACATTAAAATTACAAATGCTAAATGGACGGAATTTCTCGAAAGGGTTTACCGACTCGGCATCTGTAATATTAAATGAAACTGCTGTAAAACAGATAGGATGGAGCGATCCTATTGGCAAAATAATTACCTATCCAGGTGGAAATGATGCGAAATTTAAGGTGGTGGGAGTAGTTAAGGACTTTAACACCGAATCATTGCACAGCACGGTTATGCCGTTTGCCTTGTTCTATACCACTTCAGGAACCTATCATAATAATACATCTTATATAGCGGTAAGAATTAAGCCGGGGGATTATAATAAGGCAATTAGCAGCATACAAAACAAGTGGAAGGCATTTATGCCTGACAATCCTTTTGAATATAGTTTTATGGATGAGGAGTTCGATGCACTTTATCGCACAGATCAAACTATTGGAAAAGTATTTAGTGTGTTTACTTTTCTGTCCATCACGGTGGCTTGTTTGGGATTACTTGGCCTGGCGATGTACACCGCCGAACGCCGTACAAAGGAGATAGGCATACGCAAGGTACTGGGTGCATCGGTGCAAAATGTAGTTTCCATGCTTTCAAAGGATTTTTTGAAACTGGTGATTGTTGCTTCAGTGATCGCGTTTCCGATAGCGTGGTATGCAATGAATAAGTGGCTTCAGGATTTTGCTTACCCAACCACTATAAACTGGTGGATATTTGCATTAGCCGGCGCAATAACGTTGATCATTGCTTTTGCTACAGTTAGTTTCCAGTCTATTAAGGCTGCTTTAATGAACCCTGTTAAAAGTTTAAGGAGTGAATGATTTTGTTGGCAAGTTGAAAAATTGTAAAGCTATATATTAAAAAACTTAGCATCTATAAATTAGATTTAAATTTTAAAACATCATGATAAAAAACTATTTCAAAGTCGCTTGGCGTAATATCTGGAAAAACAAAATTTTTTCCACCATCAATATTATCGGTCTTGCTGTCGGCATGGCTGCATTTATGGTTATCATGATGTTTGTAGCCTATGAAAAGAGTTTCGATAATTTTCATACTAAAAACATTTACCGGTTAAATGAGGTACAAACTGTAGGTCAGCAAGGTGCAACTCAAAAGGTAGCATTATCCATGTTCCCGATGGGGCCGGCTCTGAAATTGGATTTGCCCGAAATAATAAATTTTACGCGTGTAAAATGGAACGAAAAATATCAGCTTACAAATGGTGAAAAAAGAGTATTTCTACCGCAAATGCTTGCTGTTGACTCCACATTCTTAAAAATATTTGATTTTAAAGTTATACGCGGCGACAGGCAAACCGCTTTATTAAAACCTCATACAGCGATGCTTACAGAGGCAACTGCCAAAAAATTATTTGGCAATGCTGATCCGATAGGTAGGGTGATAACACACTATGGAGATGATACAACTACTTTTGCAGTAACCGGCATACTTGCCGATGTGCCAAAAAACTCACAGCTCCAGTTTGATGGTTTGTTCTCATTTAGCAGCATATTTAAGCCCTGGATGTTTAAAAACTGGGGTGGTAACTGGCTTAATACCTATATGGAACTTGCGCCGGGCACAAACCCGGCGGCATTAGAGAAGAAGTTTCCCGCCTTTGTAAAAAAACATATGGGGCCTGATGGGCCGAAATATGTAAAGCTATTTGTTTTGCCCTTAAAGGATGTACACTCCAACTCCGCCGATATTGGGCTCGATTATGTTAATTATCAAAAATTCGATAAAAAGTCAACCAATCTTTTTGCAATTATTGCGCTCATAGTATTAATAATTGCCTGCGTTAATTTCATTAATCTTTCTACTGCACGCTCGGCAGAACGTGCTAAGGAGGTTGGCGTCCGCAAATCTATAGGGGCGCATCGTTTTCAACTGGCTATTCAATTTCTTGCTGAAACTGTTCTGATCTCTTTTATCGCATTAATATTTGCTATAGCGCTGGTTGAGCTGGTGTTACCATACATTAATAGTTTGAGCGAGAGAGAAATTACATTTAATATGTTCAGCAGCGTGAGCATGTTAGTTACAGTGTTTGGCGGTACAGTGCTGATAGGTTTAATTTCGGGTATTTATCCGGCCATTTATTTATCTTCTTTTCAACCGGTAAAGGTTTTGAAAGGTTCGGTTCAGGTTGGCAAAAATAAAAGCTTATTAAGGAATATATTGGTTGTTACACAATTTGCCAGTGCTATTTTCCTGATGATAGCTACTGTATTTGTATTGAAACAATTAAGGTTTATGCAAAAACAAGATCCAGGCTACAACCGCGATCAGATTGTGAATATACCACTGGATGGGGTTACTACCAAGAAATATGATCTGCTGAAAAAAGAATTATCGGGTAATACAATGATTTCGGGTGTAACGGCTTCCCAGGATATTTTAGGAAGCCATTTGGATCAAACCGGGGTGACATTTAAACCGGCAAATGGGCCAAAACAACAATTAGGCACAACAGTTTTAGTGGTTGATAATAATTATCTTGATCTGTATAAAATTAAATTGGCCGCCGGTAAAAACTTTTCAAGTGAAAAAACTCAGGATGGCAGGCAATACATCGTTAATGAGGCATTGGCCAAAGAATTATTAAAAGACCATCCCAAAGCACCTGTATCATCACTAATAGGACAACAGTTTGGGTTTGATTCACTGGGAACAATTACAGGGGTTGCCAAAAACTTCAATTTTAATTCATTGCAGTATAAAATTGAGCCGATGTTTATGATAAGTGCACTCCATTGGGGTTTCAGGGATGTGTCAGTTAAGATCAATGGCGGTAATCCTGCCGCGGCAATAGCCTTTATTAAATCAAAGTGGGACAGTATTTATCCGGATTATCCTTTTGAATATCAATTTCTGGATGATCATTTTAACGAGGTTTATAAAGCAGATAACCAGGTGAGCCAGATCGTAGGCATACTGGCCGGACTGGCCATTTTTATATCGTGTTTAGGGTTGTTTGGACTGGCTTCCCATTCAGCTGAAAAACGGGTAAAGGAAATAGGAGTAAGAAAGGTACTGGGTGCATCGGTACAAAGAATTGTGCTCTTACTTTCAGGGAACTTCCTGAAACTGGTTTTTATAGCCAATATTATTGCATGGCCGCTGGCATGGTATGCTATACATACATGGCTATCAGACTTCGCCTATCGTATTGATATTACCTGGGTGATATTTGCAATAGTTGCTTTTACATCAGTATTAATAGCGCTTATAACTATCAGCTTTCAATCAGTTAAAGCGGCAATTGCAAACCCGGTTAAAAGTTTGAGAAGCGAGTGATACAGATTGTTTGGGTTGATTAGGTTGGATAGATTAAATAGTTAAGTAAGTACTCATTTAATCACTTGAACCTGTGAGCGGCTTCAGGCAATTAAATAAATATCAACTCCGATGCAACGTATCCATTTAAATTGAAGTCTATTAGGTAAACAAAATCAAAAATTATGAAAACTTTTATTTTATTGCTTTTTCTTGGCTTTCAAACGGTTGTGTCATTAGCCCAGGATGGAGACAAAATGCCATATCTCACTAAATCTTTAGCAAATGATGCGATCAACAGCGTTGTTGTTAATACCTCGGCAGGAGGCATATTAGTTAGCGGCAGAAGCGGTCAGCAGCCAAGGGTTGAAGTTTATATAAAAGGAAATAATAATCGTGAACTGTCAAAGGGGGAGATAAAAAAACGCCTTGATGAAGATTACGAATTGAACATTACGGTTAATGGTCACGAACTGCGGGCGATTGCTAAGAACAAGCACAATATGAATAATTGGAGAAATGGATTAAGCATTTCTTTCAAAATATATGTTCCTCAACAATCAAATACCGATCTGACAACCAGTGGAGGTGGAATAAGCCTTGATAATTTAAAGGGAAGTGAGAATTTTACAACCAGTGGTGGCGGGTTAGAAATTGATAAGCTTACCGGAATAATTCATGGCAACACTTCAGGAGGCGGTATTAAGGTTTCAAACTCAGGTGACAATATCAACCTTGAAACCAGCGGCGGCGGCATCATTGCAGAAAATTGTATTGGAAAGATCAGGCTGGAAACATCAGGTGGCGGATTACACCTTGAAAACTTAAAAGGAACTATTAATGCTCACACCAGTGGTGGTGGGGTAGAAGGAAGTAATATTGAGGGTGAATTGATTACCGGTACATCAGGTGGCGGTATTGATTTGAAGGAGATGAATTGCAGCCTGGATGCCAATACCAGCGCCGGTAGTTTACACGCACAAATGAAACATGTAGGTAAATACCTTAAACTGGATGCCAACTCAGGAAATATTGACCTGGAATTACCATTAAAACAAGGCCTTGATTTGAATTTAAAAGCCGATAGGGTAAATCAGCATCCATGGAAGATAAGCGGCTTTAGTGGTGAATGGGATAAAGACCATATAAAAGGTACCGTAAATGGTGGTGGCATCCCTGTTAATGCAAATGCATCAAGCGGTAATATAGATGTGAAATTCAATTAACTACTCAATCAAAACCAATATAAACCAAACAATAAGATCATGAAAACTTATATAACCTTATTCATTGTAACCTGCCAGAGTGTTGTCGCGCTGGCACAGGACAAAACACCTTATCTTACCAAATCGCTGTCAAACGATGCCATTAAGAATGTATTTGTAAGTACATCAGGCGGCAGTATTACTGTTAGCGGTGCTACCGGCCAGCAAGCACGGGTTGAAGTTTATATCACCGGCAATAATGGGTCTACCCCGTCAAACGAGGAAATAAAAAAACGCCTGGATGAAGATTACACACTGGATATATCAGTAAGTGGTCACGAATTACATGCAGTAGCGAAAAACAAACATCATGGTGACTGGGACTGGAGAAGATCTCTGAACATTGCTTTTAAAGTTTATGTACCTCAGGATGTTGCAACGAACCTTGAAACCAGTGGTGGAAGTATCCGGCTGGATAATTTGAAAGGCGAAGAAAGATTTAGCACCAGCGGAGGCAGCTTACATATTGATCAATTAACCGGAAATATACACGGGAGAACGTCAGGAGGAAGTATCACGGTTTCTAATTCCAAAGAAAATATCGATCTGGAAACCAGCGGTGGCAGTATTCATGCGAGTGACTGTGCGGGAACAATAAAATTGGGCACTTCTGGCGGTTCAGTTCACTTGGAGCACCTGAACGGAAAAATAGATGCATCTACCAGCGGGGGCAGCATCCAGGCCAGTAATATAAAAGGCGAACTGCACACCGGCACATCGGGCGGCAATATTAACCTTACCGAACTTGCCTGCAGTCTGGATACTTATACCAGCGGCGGTAGTATACACGTACAATTAAATCAGCTTGGGAAATATGTAAAAATTGAAGTAAGCGGTGGCCATGTAGATCTGCAATTGCCATCAAAGCAAGGGGCCGACCTAAACCTGCATGGCGATAAGGTAAGTGCTGATTTAGGCAGTAGTTTTAGCGGTACCAAAGAGAAAGACAGGATTGAGGGGAAATTAAACGGCGGCGGTATCCCTGTGAATGTAAACGGTGGCGGCAGAATCACATTATCTTTAAACTAAGCTAAAGAGGGAGCCCAAATTTGGCTAAGACAAAATGTTAGAAGAGGTTACAGTTTACTTTTTAGAATTATAATTCAGCGCGCATGATTAGAAATTACATCAAAACTGCCTGGAGAAACTTGATTAAAAACAAGGTTTTTTCCTTTTTAAATATTTTTGGTCTGGCAGTGGGGATTGCATGCTGTATGTTCATTACCGCATATCTTTATTCAGAACTTACTTATGATACTTATTCAATAAACTCAAAGCAACTATATCGTGTCGGCATTACTACATTAGGAAACGGTAGCATAACCGATTTTCCAATGGTAGATATTGCTGTTGGCAAGGGTATGAAAGATACCTATCCTCAAATACTGGCTTCAACACGCTTAACTAACCGGCCTATGCTTGTCAGTTACCGGGACAGGCAATTTAAGGAACAGAAAATAGCAGTTGCTGATTCAAATTTTTTGCAGCTATTTTCAATACCTCTTATACATGGTGATAATAAAAAGGCTTTAACAGAACCACGCAGTATTGTTATTACAAGTGAACTGGCAAAAAAGTATTTTGGCAGCGAATCAGCTGTTGGTGAAACCATAAAGGTAAATAATGACCTGATGAAAGTTACCGGCGTTATTAATAATATACCTGATAATTCTCATTTTCATTATGATGCATTTATTAGTATGTCAACTTTTCCGCAACAGCAACAAACATGGAGCAATGTGGGATATTATACTTATCTGTTACTGGATAAAAATGCCGATCCTAAGAGGCTCGAGGCGCAGTTCCCTCAGCTGGTAGCAAAGTATGTAGTTCCCGAAGTTCAACATGATATGGGTGTAAGCATTGCCGAAGCGCAAAAAGCGGTAAATACCTTTAAGTTTTACCTGATACCCATTACTGATATCCATCTGCATTCTGCCACAAAATATGATATAGAGGCAAATGGTGATATTCACTATGTTTATATATTCGGTGTATTGGCTTTTTTTATTCTTTTACTGGCCTGTATCAATTTTACCAACCTGTCAACAGCCAGCTCGGCCAAACGATCAAAAGAGGTAGGCATACGCAAGGTAATGGGTACTGTAAAAAGCTGGCTGATAGCCCAATTTCTCACCGAATCGGTTATGCTTACCAGCTTTTCCATGTTATTTGCTTTGGGAATAGTTTACCTGCTATTGCCTTATTTTAATGACCTGGCGGGCAAGCATATAACTATCGGTTTCTTTCTAAACTACAGAGCTATATTAATTGAGCTATTTTTAACATTGTTCATAGGTTTATGTGCAGGTATTTATCCTGCATTTTTCCTTTCATCCTTCAAAATATTAAATGTTTTAAAAGGCAGCTCTGGTTCCCAGCCGGCAAAAAGGAATATACTGCAAAGCAGCCTGGTCATATTCCAGTTCACGGTATCTACAGCGCTTATTATTTCCACATTTATCGTTTATCAGCAATTGCATTTTATGCAGAATAAAAAGTTGGGATACGATAAAGATCAGCTACTGGTGCTGAATGACACTTATGCTCTTGGTAATAATGAATATGCATTTAAGCAACAATTACTTCGTGATAACAGGGTTGTTAACGCTTCTGTTTCTACAAATATCCCCGGAAATGGGAATATGGGCGGAACGCAAATTTATCCACAGGAGCACACCGGTGATGAGAATAAGAATGAGATACATGCTAATATTTATCAGATTGATGGTACTTACCTGCCAACATTGGGCATTAGTTTAGCTAAAGGACGGAATGTTTCGCCTGATTTTCCTGGTGACTCATCTTCAGTAATTATTAACCAGGCGGCCGTACGCGAGCTAGGTTGGGAGAACATCGACCCGATCGGGAAAACTATAGTAAGGTCAGGAAGAAGGGCATTTACGGTTGTCGGTGTTGTGAAAGATTTTAATTATACTTCGGCTAAACAAAAAGTTGCACCTCTGATGATGCTGCCTGTTCATAGACATGGCGCTATCATCTTAAAAATAAAACCTGCTAACGCAAGTGCCTTATTGCACGATATCAGGAAGCAATGGGACGATTATAGGGCTGACGGCCCTTTTAGCTACTATTTTGTTGATGAGCAGTTTGCATCACTATATGCGTCTGAACAACGCACCGGCCAAATATTTACTTCATTTGCCGTTGTTGCTGTAATCATTGCCAGTTTGGGATTATTCGGCCTTGCTGCATTTATGATCAAGCTGCGTGTTAAAGAGATTGGGATACGCAAGGTATTGGGAGCTTCATCTGGAACCATAACCGGCATGCTTTCAGTTGAGTTTTTAAAGTTGGTTTTGATTGCGATAGTAGTTTCGTTTCCCATCACCTGGTTTGCCATGCATAAATGGTTGCAAGATTTTGCCTATCGCATTGATATCAATTGGTGGGTGTTTGTAATTGCGGGTGGCATCGCATTGTTTATCGCTTTTATTACAATAAGCTTTCAGTCAATAAAAGCGGCCATTGCAAACCCGGTTAAGAGTTTGAGGAGTGAATAGCTTCATCCCGGCTTTTATATTCCTCAAAAGAAGATTTAATTTCTTTTGATATATATATAAGTGTAACCTAATAAAACTTATAGCAGTCTTATAATTAAATTTCTGATTTGATGTATTGAGTTGGAAATTGGCTAAATCGTTCAATCTGGTTAATCAGTGGTTCAGATAATTAAATTCCGGCATCATGATAAAAAATTATTTAAGAAGTGCATGGCGTAATATCACAAGGCACAAGTTCATTTCATTTATTAACATATTTGGGCTTACTACGGGGCTCACCTGCTGTTTACTCATTCTGGCTTATATTATCAATGAGCTGAGCTATGATAAATTTAATGCGAATGCCGACCGTACCTATCGCATCACGCGTACCTTTTACGCTGCGAAGGGTGTCGAAACATTGCATTTAAGCTCTATTGCACCGCCATTTGGCCCTTTGCTGAAAAATGCATTCCCAGATATAGAAAAGATGACGCGCGTATTGCCAAATGGGGTAACGGTATTACACTACAAGGAAAAGCTTTTCAACGAGAAGAACGGTTTTTTTGCAGATGAACATTTTTTTGATGTGTTCAATGTGGATGTTATCAAAGGCGATAAACGTACGGCGTTGAACGACCCTTATAATGTGATGATGACTGAGAGCATAGCCCGCAAATATTTTGGCGATGAAGACCCCATCAATAAAACCATCATCCTTGATAATACCAAACACGAGTATAAAGTTACCGGTATATTTAAGCCATTACCTTCCAACTCACACATGCATCCGGAGATATTAATGTCGTTTAATACACTGAAGGATACCGCTATTTATGGCGAAAAACAATTAGAAACCAATTACGGAAACAATTCCTTTTATACCTACTTGCTTTATCCTAAAGGATATACTGCTGAAAGAATAAATGAACAATTACCAGCATTTTTGGATAAATATGTTCACCTGCAGGGTATGCCGCCAAATGTTAAAACTTCAATGGCCACCAAACTAACTGCCCAAAAATTGAGCGATATTCATTTGAGATCGCACTTGGATGATGAGATAGAGGAAAATGGCGATATTACCCGTGTTTACATATTTTCAATAATAGCACTATTCATACTATTGATCGCTTGCATTAACTATATGAATTTGTCAACGGCACGGTCGGCATTAAGGGCAAAAGAGATAGGGATACGGAAAGTAATTGGTGCACAGCGTAAAGAGATCATCCGCCAGTTTCTGAGCGAATCGGTATTGATCACCTGGATCGCTTTAATATTCGCGTTGATATTAACCTGGCCGTTATTGCCATTTATCAATTCACTTTCAAATCTCGACCTCTCATTTTCCAGTTTGTTAAGATGGAAGATAATAATGGTTGTTCTGTTGCTGCCATTCATTATCGGTTTGGTCAGCGGGATTTATCCCGCCATCTTTATGTCATCGTTTATACCTGTCAAGGTATTAAAGGGTATTATAAAAACAGGCTCGGGGAGGATTTCATTCCGTAAGATATTGGTAGTGCTGCAATTTTCTATTTCAATTATACTGATTGTAGCTACTACTATAGTTTTCCAGCAACTGCGTTATATGCAGCAAAAATCATTGGGTTTCAATAAAGATCATATTATTAACACGGCTTACGTTGGCAGCCTGACAAAGCAATATGAATCATTCAGGAATGAATTACTGAAGAATCCTGCTATCAAAGAGATTGGCCGCTCATCACGCATACCTTCGGGTCGCTTATTGGACGATCAGGGAGCCCAAGTAATGCAGGGAGGCTCGATGCAGCCCATCAAGGTCGACCTGAAGTATATCACTACTGATTATGGCTTTATACCAACGTATGGTATGCAATTGGCTGCAGGCAGAAATTTTTCCAGGGACTACAAAGCAGACACAGCAAACTATGTGATTAATGAAACGGCTGTGCAAACGCTTAACTGGGGTGATGCCCAAAAAGCGATAGGGAAGGACATAAGTTATGGAGGTATTAAAGGAAGAGTGATAGGTGTGGTGAAGGACTTTCATTTTGAATCGCTGCACCAAAAGATCATCCCTCTGTTGTTTCAGTTACCCGCACCGCAAAACGGTTATTACGGCAATATTTCTATCAAGATCGATGGCAACAATATACAATCAGCACTTGGCACGATACAGGGCACCTGGCATAAATACCTGCCAAACGTACCGTTTGATTATACATTCCTTGACGAAAAATTCCAGCGCTTGTATAACAGCGAACAGCAGCAGGGTAGCCTGTTCACTATTTTCTCATGTATCGCCATATTTATAGCCTGTTTGGGTTTGTTTGGCTTGTCCGCCTTTACTATCACCCAGCGTGTTAAAGAGATAGGTATACGGAAGGTGCTTGGAGCAAGTGTGCCGCAAATAGTAACCGAATTATCAAAAAACTTTTTAATGCTGGTATTAATTGCAGCTTTTTTTGCTTTTCCGATAGCTTTTGTATTAGTAAAATTGTGGCTGCGTGATTTTGCATTTCACATAACCATCAGCTGGTGGGTATTTGCATTGGCCGGTGTAATAGCTTTAATCATAGCGTTTGCAACCATAAGTTTCCAATCTATTAAAGCCGCAATAGCCAATCCGGTTAAGAGCCTGAGGAGTGAATAGGGTAATGAGGTAGTGAATAGGTCAAAAATGTTTTTTAAATTTTGGATTGGAGTTTTGCTGTAATTCGTCAGGCAAAAACTATGTTTTAAAACTTAATAAAAGATTCATAATGCAAAAGACCTCCCGATCAATCGGGAGGTCTTATATTGTCAGGCAGATCTGATTAAATTTTTCCTAATTCCTGAACCAGATCGATCAGTTTATTTGAATAACCCCATTCGTTATCGTACCATGATACAACCTTAACAAAGTGATCATTTAGTGCGATACCTGCTTTAGCATCAAATATAGATGTACGTGAATCACCTTTAAAGTCTTCAGATACTACATCATCTTCGGTATAACCTAAAATCCCTTTTAGCTCACCTTCTGATGCTGTTTTCATTGCAGTTTTTATTTCTTCATAAGAAGCGCCTTTTTTAAGGCGAACAGTTAAATCAACAACAGATACATCAGCAACCGGAACACGGAATGACATACCAGTTAATTTACCTTTCAACTCAGGGATAACAAGTGTTACTGCCTTAGCTGCACCTGTTGATGAAGGGATAATGTTCTGGTAAGCTCCACGGCCACCTCTCCAGTCTTTAGCTGATGGGCTATCAACCGTTTTTTGTGTAGCTGTAACAGCGTGTACCGTGCTCATTAAGCCTTCTTCTATACCAAAGCTGTCATTCAATACCTTGGCGATGGGAGCAAGACAGTTAGTAGTACATGAAGCATTTGATACAATAGTATGCTCGGCAGTCAGTTTTTTGTTATTTACACCCATTACAAAGGTAGGGGTGTCATCTTTAGCAGGGGCACTCATTACCACTTTCTTTGCACCGGCATCAATATGTTTTTGCGCAGTTTCCTGGGTTAAAAATAACCCGGTTGACTCAATGATTATTTCTGCGCCAACTTCGTTCCATTTTAAATTAGCTGGATCTTTTTCGGCAGTTACGCGAATAGTTTTACCGTTTACAACCAAATGGCCGCCTTCAACAGCAATAGTGCCTTTAAAAGGGCCATGGGTAGAGTCATATTTTAGCATGTAAGCCATATAATCAGGCTCCACAAGGTCATTAATACCAACAACTTCTACATCCGGTCTTTCAATTGCAGCTCTAAAAGCCAGGCGTCCAATACGGCCAAAACCGTTAATTCCTATTTTCATGTTTTTTAATTTTTATTTGAATAATACGTTAATAGATTATTTATGGGTTCTTTAATGATATTTGCGATGGTAAGGTTTGTACCGGCTGCGGCCTCATACAGGTAGTCTTGAAAGTTTGCGGCAACCGAGCCTGCGAAATTCACAGAGGCCTCAGGATGTTGCCTGTGTAAAGGTAATAAATAAGTGTTTATTAGCCTATTGAAACCTGTTATTATGACGTTCTTAAGATAATTATCGTCTTTGTTTTCTATATAAAACTCAGTAAACGAGCTTAAAAATATAGCGGGCTGTTTTTGCCTGTAAACTTTTTCTAATAACGTTCTCCGGTCAAGATCATACTTAAGATCAAATTTTTTGCGAACGTTTGCGGGGAGGGTTTCGTTCATGAATTCTTTAAGCAATTGCCGTCCCAGCCAATTGCCTGATCCCTCATCTGCCAGTATGTAGCCGAGGCCATAGTTGTTGGGTTTAACTTTTCTGCCATCATACCAGGCCGCGTTTGAGCCGCTTCCGCAAATGCAGATAATGCCAGGCTTGTTTTTGCAACATGCTATGGCAGCGGCATCAATATCATGATCAACAGTTACTTTCCCAAATTTAAAAAAGGTTGATAGCGCGTTGTGAACTGTGTTTTTAAGATCGCTGGAAAAAGAACCTGCACCAAAAAAATAAATACGCTTTATTTCTTCGGCATGATGAATGAGGTTAATGTTTTTATTGAGCAGTTGAATGATATGTTTTTCATCATTAAAGTAGGGATTAATGCCGCCGGTTTTAAAAGAAGCTATTGTTCTTCCCCTGTCTGCCAGGCGCCAATCGGCATAATTTGATCCACTATATACAACTGCTATCATTTAGCTTTAGATAGATAATATGTCGGCCATCTTCATCAAATCTTCTTCCAGTTTAAATTCATGTTGGTTAAGTGCTTCTTCAAGGCTGGTTATTTTAATATGATTAGCTTCCAAACCTACCATTTTCTGTGTTTCTCCGCTAATAAGTGCATTTACAGCCGCATAACCCAGCCGGCTACCCAAAATCCTGTCAAATGCCGAAGGACTGCCCCCGCGTTGCAAGTGGCCTAATATAGTAACTTTAATATCGTAAAACTTCACTTCTTTTTGTACTACCCTGGCTATATCATATGCGCCGCCGTGCTTATCGCCTTCGGCAACAATAACAATGCTTGATGATTTTTTATTATGCTGACCGGCTTTCAGGTTCGCTATCAATTCGTCTATGGCGGTCGTTTTCTCAGGTAGTAAAATAGCTTCGGCTCCGCATGATATTCCTGCACGTAAAGCAATAGCTCCCGAGTCGCGTCCCATTACTTCTATAAAAAACAAACGGTCGTGTGCATCGGCAGTATCACGTATTTTATCAATAGCTTCAATAACGGTGTTTGTCGCGGTATCAAAGCCAAGGGTATAGGTTGAGCCGTAAAGATCATTATCAATGGTTCCGGGTACTCCTATAACGGCTATATCAGGGTATTTTTTTGAAAAACGCAGGGCGCCGGTAAATGTTCCATCACCGCCAATAACCACCAGTGCATCAATTTCCTGTTTCTTTAAATTCTGGTACGCGGTTTCCATGCCTTCCTCGGTACGGAAGGGCAGGCAGCGTGCAGTTTTTAAGATCGTTCCGCCTAAATTCAATATATTACTTACTGAACGTGGAGACATATCGTACATATCGTTTTCGATAAGTCCCTGGTATCCCTTCCGGATTCCCACCACATTTAAACCGTTATATATGCCCGTACGCACAACTGCCCTGATACAAGGATTCATTCCGGGGGCATCTCCTCCCGACGTTAATACTGCAAGTTTTGAAATTTTATGCATCTTTGGACAACTATTTTTTCCGGTACGAAGATAGTGTGTGTATATTACACCATTGAATTTTATTTTATTTTTTTTATATTAGAGAATTCCAGTTATATCTTTAGATTATAAACCTTTAATAATTCATCTTTTGGAAGTAAAGTTACCTACATTTAATTCAGTATTCTCGATTGACTGCGTAATATTTGGTTTTGAGGCCGGAGAACTTAAAATATTATTAATTGAGCGAAATGAAGAGCCTTTTAAAGATTGGCTTGCCCTACCCGGTTATATTGTAGAACAGGATGAAAGTATTGATGATGCCGCTGAACGTATATTGTATGAACTCACCGGCTTGCGCGACCTGCACATGCAGCAGTTTCATACTTTTGGCGAGGTAAATCGCCACCCGCAAGGCCGGGTGATCACGGTGGCTTATTATGCCCTTATCCGTATAAACGGGCAGAAGGAGCTAAGGCCGATAACACAATACGCGCGTAAAGCTTTCTGGCACCCTGTTAATGAATTGCCTAAGCTGGCATTTGACCATAGCGAGATATTTAAAACGGGCTTTAATAAAATACGCCGCAGATTAAATTATCAGCCTATTGCGTTTGAGTTGCTGCCCGAAAAATTTACGCTTACCCAATTGCAATTGCTGTATGAAGCAGTTTTAAATAAAAAGCTTGACAAAAGAAATTTCAGGAAGAAGATGCTGAGCTACGGGTTTTTGAAGGAACTTGATGAAAAACAAAAAGGAGTATCTTACCGTGCAGCAAAATTGTATAAGTTTGATCGCCGGAAATATGCTAAGATATTTCAGAACGAGCTTAATCTTGAAAATAAAGCCAGGGTGATTTAGCAGATAAGGTAAAAGGCATTAAAACAAAAATGCGCCCCGTTTACTCGGAGGCGCATTTTTGTTTTGGGATTAAATGCCATTTATAACTGACTTGGGGCCAGTTCCAAATGATATTTTACAAGGTTATCTATAGGCGACCTGATAATGTTTCCTACTACCATGCCATTTTCGGTAACTATTTCTTCCAGTACATTCCTGAAATTGTAACCGACCGAGCCTATACAATTAAACGTGTATTTTTGATAATTAGGATAATGAGTTACCAGGTTGCGGAAAAAATCTTCAAATGAAGTACGCACCAGGTTTCTTGAATACTCTATATGTACATTATTATCGTACACAAATTTGCTAAAGCTGGCGCAGAAACGGTTAGCCCGTGGCTGTGTGTAAACCTGTTCGTTCACATCATCAGGGGTAAGCTTAAAGGTTTCCCAAAAAAGTTTTCGTACCGGCTCGGGCATATAGCCTCTTAAATAGTCGGTAAGCAGTTTTTTGCCAATATAACATCCACTACCTTCATCGCCCAGTATATAAGCGCCCGAATCAATGTTGTTCACTACTTCCCGGCCATTATAGATACAGGTATTGGTACCTGTGCCTAATATGGCAGCAAAACCTTCGCTTGTGCCTAATAAGGCACGGGCTGCAGCTAATAGATCATGGCCAATGTAAACTCTTGCTTTTGTGAAAACCGCTTTCATCGCATCTGATACAATTTTGCGCATTTCGTCCGTTGAGCAACCAGCGCCATAATAGTTCACTTCGGTTATCTCATTTTTTTCCAGGTCGGACGGAAGGTTCTCCATCAGCGACTGGACAATGTAAGCAGTACTTGAAAAATACGGGTTATAACCCTCTGTATTAAAATACACTTTTTTACCTTCTTCGGTAACTAAACACCAATTGGTTTTAGTGGAGCCACCGTCAGCAATTATGATCATAAATTAAGTTTATCTGAAAAATTGGTTAAAAGTATGATTTACTAATTGTAATTAAAACACTTTGTATTTTTAAAATGTAAAAATCTAATACAAAGCTAAATAATATCCTGTTTTTATATATAAATAACCGTATTTGAAGACAAATAAATTAGTCGGTTATTTTGACCAAATTAAAAGTTTTTTGTGATTTTTTACAAAATATGGCCCGTTTGCAAATATCCTGTTGTCTGGACGTTAAAAAAATCTTACTTGCAGCATTGATCAGTGGGGCAAATAAAAAAAACGCCAGGCAAATTAAGGCCCGGCGTTTTTTGATAAATTGGATATTGTTATTTTTTTTATTTGATTAGTTCCAGGTAATAAGCTTGGTTGGAAGAACGCTGGCCGCAATAGCGGCAGATGAAACGTTAGTGCTCCAGCCGGTTGGTATTGCTCCTTGATAGTAAGAATCAAATTCTTTCATTCCCTTTGATACATCTGAAGGAAGCCCTACCATCCAATGTACTTTATTAAGGTTGATGGTAATGTTATTGCTTGGTATGCTAGGGCTATAGTTGCCGTAGCCTAAACCCAAATGTGAACTTGGAGTTGCATCACTATAAATAGTATTTGTTGACATCAGGATATTTGTTCCGCCTGCAACATGCATACCTACATATCCCGGAGTAACTATGATATTATAAGCAGCTACAATATAGTTTCCACCATGATCACCCAATGTTACACCTGATCCTGTAATGCTTGGTCCGCCGCCTCTTATGCTGTTACTAAGCACGTAGATAGGATCTGTTGAAGTTCCGCTTGAATTGTAAAGACTTATACCATCTTCGCAATTACTTTGCCCTTTTATGTTTTCACACAGGTTATTGGATATCCTGTTACCACCACCGGTAACGCTGTTGAACTGCACAAACTGGCCTCTCCAAAGTGGGCCAACCATATTTCTCATCTGGTTGTTCTTCACCTTGATATTCTGACTCTGATAAGCATAAACCCCGCTGGCAACATTGCCTATATAGCAACTATCCACTACAACATTAGTACATGCATTCATATTAATACCTACCCCGTTAAGACCACTGCCGTTTACCAGCTTACATTTGGTAATGTGGATATTATAACAATTGTATAAGGAAATGCAGGCGATCTTTCCGCCGTTAATAGAATCGCCGCTGATAGTGATATCATGTGCATTGATAAGGTTAAGTGGCGCAGTTACTTTAAGCGACACACTCAAAAAGGTTTTTGTTGAAGCCGTGCTGGCAAGACTAAGATTGTTTACTTTAGAAGCGTTTAGAGCGCTTGAAGAATCACTGTCGGGGTTAGTAGCAGCATCTTTTTGGCAAGATGTAATAAATAGAACCGACGCTAGAACACATACAGACATACACAGGTTTCGCCCTGCCTTGTTTACCAAGTTGGATTTTTTCATTATAAATAGTTTAAATTAATTATTAGTACCTATTACGGACTGATTTGAAATTTGTTGCGTTAATCAATAATAAAATTGCTCTGTAATTAATTATTTTAATTAAAAAGCTTTAATTTAATATGGTAAACAATTGCTAGCCAATAGCTTACATATGTGTTTTTTTTCTGAATTTTTTTTACCGTGATTTCCTTAATAACTCATCTTTTCTCAAAAGAGGTAAGTGTTATAATATATATGCAGTTAATGCGATATTAATCAGGTATATTGATAGAATAACTAAATACACAAAATAAGAACTTGATGTGAAACTATTTTGTGCTAAAGGTAATTTACTGTAGAGACTTGCCTTTATGAGCAGATTTGTGCATATTTGCACCGCGAAAATATCGCATGGTCCCATAGCTCAGCTGGATAGAGCAACAGATTTCTAATCTGTAGGTCATAGGTTCGAATCCTATTGGGATCACACGTTAAACAATCACTATAGTGACAGTCTAACAAATTTTGCTACTCCCGTTTTTTGCTAAATGGCGATTTCTTTAGGATGCAGGTTCCGTTATGCCGTGGTGATGGATAAAACATCGTAAAAGAAATACCGATATGATGTGAACCGGCATTATTTATTGGGGATCAGTTAATTATTCTTTTCAAATTCGGGATAATTTCTACAAACTTCAGGTATATGTTCGTCTTTGGATCTTTTCAATGAATTTTGCCAGCACCGTTTGGTGCCATAGGAGCAGGCCACAAAAAAATATCTATATAGTCCACAAGGTTTTCTTCGTTGACATGAACCTGATCAAATTAATGGGATATATGGGACAAAGGCCATCAGGCCATGCAGAATAGTAACCAGGGTCTAAACGATACCCTGGTTACTATTCTCTTTTCTATTTCCAATTAGCTTTGCGCTACCGGCTGTTCTTTGGTGTCCCAAAGAAACAGCAGTATAATGATAGAGATGATCGGTAGAAAAAGTGAGATCCAGAACCAACGCCAAAAGCTCAGCCCGATCTGTTTGGCCAGGA
>JAQBOK010000004.1 GCA_028288085.1 Mucilaginibacter sp. | reverse complement strand
ATGCTAACCGGGGACTGATCTTTTCGCCAAATGTGAAAGGAAGTTACGATGTTACAAAAGTAGTTGCATTAGGGCTTGAATACTATGGCAGCACGGGCCCCTTTTTTCATTATGATCCACGGCAAGCGCAACAACACCAGCTTTTTGCTGCTACTGATCTTAATTTCGACCCCGACTGGGAATTTAATGCCGGTTTTGGCCTCGGCTTAACCAACAGCACTGATCGCGCTATCGTAAAGATCATTATTGGCAGACGGTTTTAGTTAAAAGCATCGTTAATTATTCCACCCTATACCTGTATACCTGCCTGCCCAAATTACCTTTATCATCAATGCCTTCTATCACTACGCGGTAAGTTCCTGTACCATCGGCATTGTAATAGTCAAATGAAGCGTTGCCGCCTTTATCGGTTACCAGTTCGGGTTTCCAATAAATAGTGGTGCGCAAATCGGCGTGCTTACCTGTTAAGTTGCTTTCATCATATTTGGGAGAATAGAACTCGCGGGCTTTGTAATAGCCATGGGCGGTGATTGACAAAATACCAGTGGAGGCAATATCCTTAGATTGCAGGCCTTTACCCTGTTTACTGGTGAGAATTATTACACCGTTGCCTCCTACCATTCCATAAATACTTGCATTGGCACCCGCCAATACTTCCACAGTTTCTATATCATTTGGATTCACCTGATCAATATCAACCGCAACTCCATCCAGAAAAACACTCATTACCCCACCTCCCCTGCCAGAATAAGGCAGAAGGCCACCATTTCGGGCTGGCACCCAATGGATTAATCCACGGGTTTTGCCCTGCAACCTAAGTGAAAGAAACCCTCCCATGTTTTCTATTTGTTCAGCATGGATAACTACATCTGCATGACCGGGACCTCCCAAATTGGATGAAGCATAATCATCATCCCGTTTTACCGCTTTGATTTTCACTTCTTTTAATACTCTTCCTTTTGGATCGCCATACTTCGCGTAATCGATTAATTGCTCTTTATGGTTTTCAAGGTAGGCAGGCATCAGTTGGTTTACATCTTCAGGCTGAGCTGATGATTTTGTTATCAGGGGTGGCCCGGGCTGGTCTTTATTATAAATTAGCTGTGTGCTGTTTTTCCCTTTAGCATTTACAGCCTGAAGAATAAACTTTGTGGTATCCGTAAATGACAGGTTACTGAATCGGAAGCTGCCCTTATTGCCTGTCGCCACGCTTATAAAGGGGCCGCCACGCAACGATATCAGCGATACCGTTCCATTTACCAATGGTTTTCCGAATATACTTTTCGCCGTTCCTGTTATTTCTAAACCGGTTTCGGGATGATAAGCTATTGGAGGGTATTCGGCATTTAAAAGCTTTTTCCACTCAAACCTCTTGTAGCCATGTGTAAGCATTACCAGGTCAAGGCAGGCCCGGGTTTTATCGGTTATATGGGCAAAATAGTAATTGGGCTGTTCTATATTCCCTTTCAGCTCAGAGGTGAGCAGCAGGTAGCTAAAAATGGTGGCTTCTGCATTTTCATCGACGGGCATTTTACTTTCATCGATAACTGATATTGAAAAATGGCCGGTAACAGCCGAGTCTGCCCGGGCGACCGCATGAACGCCTATTTGTACTTTACCGCGTTTAATCCGGGTTATTTTATTGGTATCGATCTCCAAATTAAACAGATCGGGGTTTTGTATAAATATCAGCCGTTCGCTTAGCGGTTCGTTCTCCCCGGAAAATAAGGTAATTCTGGTTATGCCAGTATAAAGGCGTCTTTTCAGTATCGCCAGGTTAATAACGGTACTGTCCAGTCGGATGGTAACCATATTGGTAAGCCCGGCTGAATAAACCAGCAGGTTGAAAGTTTTGCCACGATTTTCGACGAAATAGCTTTCATTGGCGATAAGTTGTACTACTGCTTTGTCCAGGCTGTCATTATTCACCTTAAGCGTAATGCCTTTAGCCGCTGTTTGCGGCAAATCTATGAAGCTTTGCTGCCCATCGGGGTAGGTTAATTTTGCTCTATAGGTTTTATTTTCCAGGGGGGTTAAATAAAAATAACCCATGCCTAAATGGGTTGATGCAAAGCTGGAAACTTCCTGATTGTCATTATCAATTATTATACCTTTTACATTGACACCGAGTCCATTTACTCCAATAGCTTTGAAAGCGATTTTTGAGGGAATACCGGCAAGCATTTCACCACCCTCGGGGAAAAACTGGACATCGGGTTTGGCCTTCCCGGTGGATATGCGGGCGGTGCTGCTTTCGGATATTTTAGTGTGAAGGGCTGAACCCACCGGGATAGTTTGATCGAAATAAACATCATCGCCTGCATTCCGCATCCATTGAGTATAGGCCCTTACCCGGTAATTTCCTTTTGGCAGCGAATCTGGCAGGGCAAAATCTCCCCAGGTTAGGCCGTTGGTTAACTGTAGTTTAATAGACTGGTCAATTTTATTATTGGTATTTACCAGTTCTATATGCAACACCCCGCTCAGGCTTGAAAGCCGGTGCTTTTCGCCGAGCGTTACGTATGCTTTAAAGTAAATGGTATCACCAGCCACATAATAAGGCTTGTCAAAATGCAGGTAGGCT
>JAQBOK010000358.1 GCA_028288085.1 Mucilaginibacter sp. | reverse complement strand
GTACGCTGAATGAGAATGCACAAATATTAGTAGGTGAGGACCGTTTTGCTGCAAGAAAAAAAATTGCCCTTTTACTGGACGGAGAAGGAGCACTTGAGAAAGTAGAGGATTACAAATCGCAGATAGGTTTTTCTGAACGGACAGACGCCGTGATAGAACCCAAACTATCTATGCAATGGTTTTGCAAAATGGAAGAAATGGCTAAACCAGCGCTGGATTATGTATTGAAGGGCGATATTAAGCTGATACCAGAAAAGTTTATCAATACCTACCGCCATTGGATGGAGAATGTGCGCGACTGGACTATTAGCCGTCAACTTTGGTGGGGACAGCAAATACCCGCGTGGTATTTACCCAATGGCGAATATGTAATAGCCAAAAATATAGAGGAGGCACTGGAAATTGCTAAATCAAAAACTCAAAACTCAAAACTCACCACTCATGACTTAACACAGGAAGAAGATGTAGTGGATACCTGGTTCTCGTCATGGCTATGGCCAATATCGGTATTTGACGGTTTTAAAGACCCCAATAATGCTGATATTAATTACTATTATCCTACCAATGACCTGGTTACTGCTCCTGAAATATTGTTTTTCTGGGTGGCAAGAATGATCATGGCCGGGCACGAGTTTAGGGGGGAGTTGCCGTTCAGAAATGTTTACCTCACCGGTATTGTAAGGGATAAGCTGGGCCGTAAAATGTCTAAATCATTAGGCAATTCGCCCAATCCATTAGATTTGATCGAAAAATACGGCGCCGATGGCGTTAGGGTAGGGATGCTGTTAAGTTCGCCGGCCGGTAATGATCTGATGTTTGATGAGAGCCATTGTGAGCAAGGGCGTAACTTTTTTAATAAGGTTTGGAACGCATTTCGTTTGGTTAAGGGCTGGCAGGTTGATGATAGCCTTGAAAATCCTAATAAAGTTGCTATATCATGGTTTAAAAGCCGTTTTAGCCAGGCATTGGCCGAAATTGAAAATAATTTTGAACAATTCAGGCTATCAGAGGCGCTAATGGCCACTTATAAGCTGGTGTGGGATGATTTTTGCGCATGGTACCTGGAGATGATCAAACCCACCTATGAACATCCGATAGACAGGGAGACATATGAACACACAATAGTGTTTTTTGAGGATATATTAAGGATACTACATCCCTTTATGCCTTTTATTACCGAAGAGCTGTGGCACGATGAACTTTTTGGTGCGCGTACTCAGTTAGATTGTTGTATTGTTGCGCAATTGCCGGGAATTGAGCAAATAAATGCCCAACTATTACAGGAGACCGAAATAGTTAAACAGGTAATTACAGATATACGCAATACCCGCAACAGCAAGCAAATATCACCAAAGGAGGCTTTAGCACTTTCGGTAAAAGCTAATTCTGGCATAAGCTATGACAAATACAAAGCCATTATTTGTAAGCTGGGCAACATCAGTGATTTTAATATTGTTAATGACAAAGTAAGTGGGGCAATTAGCTTCATGGTATCAAATGATGAGTTTTTTATACCACTGGATGAGAATATAGATCCTGTTGCAGAAACTGAAAGGTTAAATAAAGAGAAGGAATACCTACATGGATTTTTAAAATCGGTTGAAATGAAACTGGGTAATGAGCGCTTTGTTCAAAATGCAAAACCAGAGATTGTTGAGAATGAATTAAGAAAAAAAGCTGATGCAGAAGCGAAATTGAAAATAATAGGTGATAACCTGGCGGCTTTGGCAAACTAATTGCGTGTAAAAATGAGGTCTTAAAAAATTAATAATGCTTGGTCATTTTATTCATGCGTTGTATTTTTAAGTTTTATTTTTACAATGCAACGGTAATCCCCTGATAATGAATAAGGATGTAGGTTTTTTTAACTTTTCGATAAATAAAATATTAACAAAAGAGCAATCGATCCTTGACCAGGCGCGCATTCGTTTATTATATTATGGTTTATTGCTGTCTATTGTTGCGGTTTCGGTCCTATTAATTAATATATATCTTGAGCACCAGTATATATTAGGCTTTAGCACAAGCATATTATTGCTCAGTATCATTATTCTATTTAAATATTTAACTTTCAGGCCCAGGTGGGGTATTATATCTCACATACTATTGGTGCTTGCCACGGTGGTAAACCTAAGCACGGTATTTATTGCCTTGCAAACTGTAAATATTATTACCGCTCAGATCATTTTCCTGATCATCGTTTTTAGTTTTTATATGCTTGGGCAACTATGCGGATTATTCTATTCGCTGGTTAACCTTATACCTGTTCTGATATTTTTGGTGCTCACCTATAATGATAATTACTTTATTGGCTTAAAGCCTAAGATAGTTGACGGATCAACCATTATCATTGTTACTTTTGCCAATTTTATATTGCTGATATTTATACATAACCACTTTTACGCGGCATTTATAAAGAGTATGAAACAGTTGAGAGCAACTGCCGAGGAGCGGGGTAACCTGAATATAGAATTTGAGAAGGTAATTGAGAAAGCCGAAAAATCATCACAGGCTAAATCGGAGTTCCTTTCAACCATGTCGCACGAAATACGTACTCCGCTTAACGCGGTAATAGGGATGAGTAATTTGCTGATGATGGGTAACCCCAGGCCAGACCAAAAGGAGAACCTGGACATATTAAAATTTTCGGCAAATAATCTTTTAGCGATCGTAAACGATGTACTTGATTTTAACAAAATAGAATCGGGTAAGGTGGTATTCGAAAATATAAAGTTTAACCTGGTTGAATTGATGCAAAGTATTTCTGGTGGACAGATACTGAAAGCAGAAGAGAAAGGGCTTATTTTTAAACTGGAAATTGACGATCAACTGAAAAGCAAGATTGTTTTTGGTGACCCAACACGTTTAACCCAAATTATTTTTAACCTTATAAGCAATGCCATAAAATTTACTCATACAGGTAATGTATGGGTGAAAGTTACTTGTGTAGAAGACCGCCACAATACCGTTACGGTTGATTTTTCGGTTAAAGATACAGGGATAGGTATCGAAAAAGAAAATCTGGATGCCATATTTGAACCTTTCACACAGGAGTCAATAACCACTACCCGCCAATACGGTGGTACCGGCTTGGGGTTGGCTATTGTAAAACGCCTGTTGGAATTGCAGGGGTTGCAAATGAGCGTTTACAGTAAACCGGGCGAAGGCTCAGAGTTTTCTTTTCTTGTTGAATTTCCGGTGTCAACAGAAACAGTTGTGGAGCAAGCTGAAAAGCAGCCATGGGTGGGGGGTATAGAAACTATGGGCAATATTCGTGTGCTGATAGCCGAAGACAACCTGGTTAATGTAATGCTGATGAAAAAGCTATTCTCAAAATGGGGTATTACACCTACCATAGCCGAAAATGGCGAACGCGCTATTGAGATGGTTCAGTACGGCAATTTTGATATAATACTGATGGATCTGCAAATGCCTGTATTAAACGGTTTTGACGCAGCTATTGAGATCCGTAAAATGCGCGATCCCAGGAAGGCAAATATCCCGATCATCGCTTTAACGGCATCCGCTTTGTTTGATATTAAAGAGCGTGTATTTAGTTCGGGAATGAACGACTATGTTTCCAAACCGTTTAAGCCCGATGAATTGCGTGAAAAAATGCAAAACCTGGTGGAAACTATTGGTTAATTAAAAGATGCATTAGCGTAATAACCGAATAATATTTAATTATGACCTGCATGGTGCGCTATTGCTTCGCTATTTCTCCCCGCAATGATGATTTTCTTTTTTAGCTATCCTTAAAAGGTAATTTCTTTGTAATCAGGCAGGTCTTCAATAAATTTATATTCTTTATTCACAAAGTCTATACGGCAGTAATAATGCTTTAAGCCATTACTAACGGCCAGCAGAGCTACTTTATGTACCATATTGTAACGTGCCACCTGGTCAAAAACTTTTTGATCAATATTAACAGTTGGCGCCTTACATTCTATTAAAAGGATCTTTTGGCCCGCTGGGTTAAAAACTACAATGTCTGTTCGTTTTGCTTTTCCATGCAACTTTAAGCCCCCTTCCAGCTTAATCAATGTTTTAGGATAGCCCTTTTGATTGATCAGGTATTGTACAAAATGCTGCCGCACCCATTCTTCGGGAGTTATAATAATATGTTTCTTTCGTATCTCGTCAAACAAGGTAAGCTGACCATTATGTTCAGTAATCTTAAAGGGATAGGGTGGTAGTTGTAGGGGCTGGAGCATGTTCAATTCAAAAGTAAAAAATCAAAAGTAAAAACATTAACTGTTTATTATATTTAAACAAAAGACCGGCTTTTGAATTTTGAATTTTTACTTTTGAATTTCCTGTATGACAGCTGAAGATATTTTAAAGGACCTTAAAAACCGCAAGTATAAACCCCTGTACCTGTTGCATGGCGAAGAGCCATATTTTATTGATGTGGTTAGTAATTTCGCGGAGCATAAGCTATTATCCGATGCCGAAAAGGGCTTTAACCAAACCGTATTTTATGGTAAGGATACAGAGATAATGACTGTGCTTAATGCAGCGAAACGTTATCCTATGATGGCGGATTACCAGCTGGTTTTAGTAAAAGAAGCACAGGAGATGAAATGGGGCAGGGATGATGAGGATAAAAAAAGCATCAATCCATTATTAAGCTACCTTGAAAACCCATTGCCAAGCACTATACTTATTTTTTGCTATAAGTATGGAAAGTTTGACAAGCGAAAGAAAACCTATAAAGCTATTGAGAAAAACGGGCTCATTTTTGAATCGGCCCCGCTTTATGATAACAAGATACCTGCATGGATAGAAACTTATGTAGCGGGAAAAGGTTACCAGGTTAATCAGCAGGCGTCTGCGATGCTGTCTGAATATCTTGGCAACGATCTGTCAAAGATCGCTAACGAATTAGACAAACTAATGCTGAATGTTACCGTTGGGCAAGCCATCACATTACAACATGTGCAGGATAATATCGGCATCAGTAAAGAATATAATGTTTTCGAACTGCAATCGGCATTAAGCAAAAAAGATCCGTTTAAGGTAAACCAGATCATAAACTATTTCGACGCCAACCCTAAAGCCAACCCTATTGTGCTGATATTGGGTACGCTGAATAATTTTTTCAGTAAGGTGTTGATTTATCATTATGTAAAAGATAGATCACCTCAAAATCTTGCACGTGAATTGGGAGTTAACCCTTATTTTTTAAAAGACTATGAATTAGCCGCACGCAGTTATAACTATGGCAAATCTATGCAGATCATTAGCTTGTTGCGGGAATATGACCTAAAAAGTAAGGGAGTAGAGTCAAATGCAGGGCACGGAGAATTAATGAAGGAACTGATGTTCAAGATACTTCATTGAAATAGAGGGGCAATATTATTATCTATTAGAAAGAGGCGCATTGAAGCTCTTTTGTTTGTTTTTTTGTTTAAAAGTATCCAGGTTAATACACATTAAGAGGGCCAAAAATGTATAAAATGCTAAATTTTGATAAAAAGAGCCAATATCCAGGGCAGAAATGAGAGCCATATTTACTATATGTTTTATTATAGGTTAATTTTGATAACAAAGTTAAATTTAAATTAATTAAAAAACAACAAGTGTCTTTAAAAGAAATATCCGGTTTTATCAAGATAAATAATGAGGTTTACTGGGAAAATATTTTTTTTTATAAATTAATTTATAATTCATTATCCTTTAACTAAAAATGTGCACCTTTACTATTAACTGCCCTTTGGCGTTGTAAAGTGATGTTAAGCACTGCATCTTAACTTATTTAAAAATTTGATTAATGAACATTTTCGTAGGAAGCCTTCCTTTTAAGATAGAGGAAGCAGATTTAAAAGAACTCTTCGAAGCATTTGGAGAAGTAAGCTCTGTTAAAATTATTACTGACCGTGAAAGCGGAAGAAGCAAAGGTTTTGGATTTGTAGAGATGGCAGATGATGAAGCAGCAAAAAAAGCTATTGCAGATTTGAACGGCAGTGAAGTTGGTGGTAGAAACATTGTTGTTAACCAGGCAGAAGACAAAAAACCGAATGATCGCAAAGGTGGTTTTGGCGGTGGCGGTGGCGGCGGCAGTCGTGGTGGTTATTCTGGTGGCGGCGGTGGCGGCTACTCAGGTGGCGGCGGCGGTGGTGGTGGCTATTCAAGAGACAGCAATCGTCGTACCAGGTAATTAAAATAATTTAACAGAGCGCCATGCATCCTGTGTATGGCGCTATATTACTATAAGCAAAATGTTTCCTTACGGGCGTTTCTGCCTTTTTTTGCTTTATACTGAACATTGCAAGCCGTCAATTCGTTAAAACCGCTTAATAAATCATCATTGTTTAATTGACAGCAGTTGGATGAAAAATGAAGCTGATATCCTTGCTTTTAATGGTAATATTATTTACTATTAATTGCTTTTAAACCAGGTCCGGATAAAAAAATCATAATACTTAATACGCAAATGGATCCTTTTAACTCCCGTTTTATTTTAAAGGAAAAAAGATGGCTTTGGATAGATTACGATAAAGGGATCAGTATTATACTGGTAGGATACGGGCATTGTTACGCTACTTTGAAAGATCATGTGCCTGCCCTGGTCAACTACCCGTTTCTTAATTATATCGGTGTGTTTTTGTACGGATTCAGGATGCCCCTATTTTTTATTGTATCCGGTTTGCTTGTTGCCAAAAGCCTTAATAAAAAAGGACTTAGCGCTTACATAGGCGACCGTACCAATAATATACTGTATCCTTTGTTTATATGGGGTTTTTTGCAAATCACACTGCAAATTCTGACCGCCAGGTTTACGCATAACAATGTGCAGCCTATAAGCTACCTTAATTTGATCATCAACCCGCGCGAGACGGGGCATTTCTGGTACCTGAACGCGCTGTTTTGCATTGGTGTGATCTATGCCTTTCTGAAAGCAAAACTCAAGCTAACTCCTCTTATACAGGTGATATTGGGTTTGGTGCTTTTTTCGGTATCAGCATATATCCACGTGCACAATCTTAACGCGGGATTTTTGACTGATGTTTTTGAGTATTATTTCTTTTTTGCTTTGGGTGACCTAATATCGAATGTGATGCTGGCCGAAAAGAACATCCAGCGGTTTGCCTCGTGGAAGATATTTTTTCCATTGCTGGCATTGTTTTTAACCATTCAATACTTTTTTACACAGATCAATTTAAAACCAACTACCGAAGGGATAAACTATGTAGAGCATAAGCTGCCATTCTTTTTCCTGATAGAGGCGCTGGTTGGTTGCACCATATCCGTTAATTTTTCGTTTTTACTACAAAAATATCGTGCATTAACCTTTTTGCGTATTGTGGGTTTTCACTCACTGTTTATTTATTGCATGCAGATAATTGTAATGACAATAGCCCGTACCATTTTTATGAATGTTTTCAAGATCACCTATGTTCCGGCGTTGTTTGGGCTGGTATGGTCGTCGGGCATAGTTTTGCCAATATTCTTTTATAACTTTTGCCTCAGGTATAATTTATGGTGGCTATATACATTCAGAAAGCCTGAAAGGCAAGTTGAATATTTACGGATCACCAATATATTTAGTTTTAAGAGAGCAGCAAGCAGCGTATAGATACGCTTTTATTCCAAGAAATAAACTGAAGTTTTGTAAATGCGCCGGTAATTACATTCTTAAACGCAGTGAAACAGAGCGGCCAAGCGCTTGAATCAATTCGGGATCAAGAGAATTATTCCCGTCTTTTTGTATCCATCCCCTCTTATTATCTTTCTGTAACTCAAGCTTTTCCCCGTCAAGCATTAATTCAAGTTCGGTTGTATGCTGGTCAATTAGTTTGCTATTAATTATCTGATACGCATAATCAGTATCATTAAAAGTTATTCTTAGTTGTAATCCCATTTTCTCAATCCTCGTTTGTAAAGGTAAACTTGTTATGGCTATTATAATTATTTTCTTTGAAATTAAATACTAACAAGTTTCAATATTTTTGTTTATTCGCCCCAAAAAAAGACTTTAACCCTGCGGGTGCAACGCCTTTGCTGGCTTTGGTTTGACCGTTCGTTCCTTTATCCATTCTGCGATTACCAGCGCTTTTCCGGCAATCAACATTATGATATGTATGATCATTGAAAAGAAAACCTGTACGCGATGAAAGTCAAAAATCGTCCGTCAGATTCAAACGGTTAAACTTATAAAAGCCAATCAGCACTCCTTTTACGGTTATAGTAATTTTTCGTTGTTATACTTTTAAATATAAATTAAGGGCAGCATAATTAAACTTTCTTTTTATCAAGTACAGATTGCAACTCCAGGGTTTTCCGGTAAAAATAGTCATAGATACCTGCGGGATAGGGGGCGTTTGATACATTAGCCGGGAATTCATCAACTTTTGCGGCCATTAATGCATTGTATACGCTAACATGACGGATGTAAGCATCTATCAGTCCACCTACTTCTGTATCAGCATCTGCAAAGTGACGGTACCGCGTAATAATGTCAATAATTTCCTTATGATTAGTCATTAAAATGGCCTTCTCCACATAATGGGCTATTTTATAGTCGAGCGAATCTTTATCGGTATCTTTTTTCCCTTTATAAAGATATTGGTAGATATTTTCATTTTTTGTAAGCCGAATGCAGATAGGCCAGTAGAAGTACTGCAATTTAGATTCGATCAATTTGCGGTTTCTTTTCCTTTTATCCAGGTAAATGTCATACACTGATTTTCCTATAAAACCTGCTACGGCAATTAGTGTGGGGATCAAAAGTGTATTATAAATCGCATCACTCATGGTTGGTGCTGATAAAGAGTTTATCAAATAAATATAAGCAAAGCACAACAAAAGCAAAAGGTATTGCCCTAATGTTGGTACAGGAAATTTTCAAAGGCCGATAGAAAATTATGTGGATACTGGTTTTTCAATAACAAATAAGGATAAATGGTTGATAATCAGATGTTCATGTTTGTTCACGGTGTTCACGAAAAAAACGTGAACATTTAAATGATTTCTCTTTCTCCGGCCTTTTTTACATTTTTACCTCATTATAAATCAAATATCACATGAACCATTGGTTAGTAAAATCAGAACCACATAAATATAGCTGGGAAAAGTTTAACCAGGATGGCCGCGCCGTTTGGGACGGGGTGCGCAACTTTACTGCACGCAACAACCTAAGAACGATGAAAGAGGGCGACCTGGTTTTTTTTTATCACAGCAACGAGGGTAAGCATATAGTGGGCATTGCCAAAGTAGTAAAGGAATTTTACCAGGACCCAACCACCGAAGACCCGAACTGGGTGGTAGTTGACCTTATTCCATTTGAAAGCCTTAAAACCCCTGTAACGCTTGCGCAAATAAAAGCTGAACCGGCATTAAAGGATATTCAACTGGTTAGGCTTGGGAGGCTATCGGTAGTGCCCATAAAGAAAGAAGAATTTGATAAGATTTTGGAAATGGCTAAAAGTTGATGGTTCATAACCGTTTATGTTGGTGGTTTAAGTCAGTATTTGTACTGTCTCTGATTATCCTGTATGCATTTTCGGCTAAAGCACAATCTGGATTTAAAGGGCTGGAAAACTTATTCACCACACCTCAAAATTACATTGTTTATCATACAGACCATCCCCCTGTAATTGATGGTAATATCAATGAATTGGCTTGGCAGCAGGTAAGCTGGACCAATGAATTTGTTGATATAGAAGGGGCCGGTAAGCCCCGGCCAACATTCCCGACAATGGTTAAAATGCTGTGGGATGATAGTTGTTTGTATATTGCCGCCCACATAACCGAACCGCAGGTTTGGGCAACTCTGAAAAATCATGATGATATAGTTTTTCATGATAATGATTTCGAGGTTTTTCTTAATCCCAACAATACCACCCAGCCTTATTTTGAAATAGAAACCAACGCCCTGAACACCATCTTTGATCTGCTGTTGAACAAACCATACCGGGATGGCGGTAATCCTATTATTAATTGGGATGTTAAAGGTTTACGCCCGGCAGTGAAAATACAGGGCACACTGAATAATGCTTCGGATACAGACGAGGGTTGGACTGTGGAGATGGCTATTCCTTTTAAATCGGTTAGTTTGGGTAATAGGGTACAAGTGCCAAGGGAGGGCACACAATGGCGTATTAATTTCTCCCGGGTGGAATGGGACACCAAAGTGGTAGATGGGAAATATGTTAAGCTGACTGACGGCAGCGGGAACGCGTTGCCTGAGCACAACTGGGTATGGTCTGCACAGGGTGTGGTGAACATGCATTACCCAGAACGATGGGGGTACCTGCAATTCAGCAAGCAGCCGGTAAATTCTGTAACGTTTAATTTACCGTATTCGGAACAGCAAAAGCAGTATTTATGGCTAATTTACTACCGGCAAAAACAATGGTACAAAGATCATAATGCGTACGCCATTTCGTTGCCCGTATTAGGACTTAGTGATCATATTGATATCAATAAGAAAACTAATAATTTAGAACTGGAAGCCACCAGGCACCAGTTTATAGCACTGATAACTGATAGTGAAAATAAAATTACCTGGGTAATTAACCAGGAAGGATTTATACATCAATTAATTGCTTATTCAAATGAATAAACGTGAATTCTTAAAAGCCGGCCTGTTAGTTGGTGTGGCATCGCAACTACCAGTACAATCGGATGCTTCAATAAGTATCCTGAATAGCAAAAAAAAGAAACTGAAGAATTGGTTATGGATAGGCCCAAATCCAAAAGATACAGAAGATGAACTTAAAACGCGGTATGCTGCATTTAAAGCTGCCGGTATACACGGAATATTTTTTGAAGCCGACAGCGAAAAACATTTTCGTGCCGCAAAAGCGCAAGGTATTGAAGCCCACCGCTGGATGTGGACCTTTAACCGTGCTGAATTAGTAGCCACACATCTGGAATGGTACAGTAAAAATCGCAATGGTGATTCTTGTGCTGATCATCCGCCTTACGTTACTTATTACCGCTGGCTTTGCCCATCAAGGCCCGAAGTGCAGCAATATTTGCAGGACCAGGTAAATGAGATTTTAAGCAAGGATTATATTGACGGCATCCATCTGGATTACGTGCGTTATTGCGATGTAGTATTGCCTGTAAATCTTTGGTCGAAATATAATATAGAGCAAACCAAAGAACTGCCTGAATATGATTTTTGCTATTGCGAAGTTTGTAGGGCCAAATTTAAAGAAGACTATGGCAAGGACCTTTCGGATATACAATTCCCTGAGGCAAGCCTCTCATGGCGGCTATTCCGTTATCATAATATTACACGTGTGGTAAACAGCTTGTCGGATATTGCCAAAGAGCACCGTAAGCCCATTACGGCGGCGGTATTTCCTACACCCGAAGTGGCCCGGCGAAATGTAAGACAGGATTGGACAAACTGGAATCTTGATGGTGTTTGTCCAATGATTTATCACGGTTTTTATAAAGAAGGCATAAGCTGGATAGGCGATGCGGTTTCTGAAGGCGTACATTTTTTGGCCGGAAAATTCCCGTTGTATGCCGGGCTCTATATTTCTGATTTTAAGAATGATGATGAATTACGGCAGGGCATACAATACGCTTTAAAAAACGGCGCCGCGGGCATATCGCTTTTCGGCAATGTGAGTAATAATAATGTGTTGGATATCCTGCACCAGGAAACAAGCAATTTCAAAAGTTAGCCATTATCATTTCTCAAAAGAATTGGAATTATCGAAGCTTACAGGTGCCGTTTTGCCCTACTGTAACAATATTATTTGGGCTCCCCAAAAAATAAAGCTTTTAGTTCGGTAGCGTCATCGGGTTTCATTTTTCCGCCAAGGATAAGGCGAAGCTGACGACGGCGCAGGGCCCCGGCAAACAGCATTTTATCTTCTTCGGTTTCGGGTTCAAGCGGTGGCACAGGTATGGTACGCCCGCTTTGGTCAACGGCTACAAAAGTGTAATAAGCCTCGTTGCTTTTTACTTTTGTACCGGATGGTATATTTTGAGCCCATACGTCCAGTCGCACCTCTACCGAGGTAGTAAATGCGCGGGTTACTTTGGCTTCTATAGTCACCACGTCTCCCAGTTTAATAGAATGTTTAAAAGAAACATTATCAACCGAGGCGGTTACAACAATACGATTGCAATGTTTTTGCGCTGAGATAGCGGCTGCGATATCCATCCAATGCAGTAAACGTCCCCCCATCAGGTTATTTAATGTGTTGGTATCGTTGGGCAATACCAGTTCATTCATTATGGTGTGCGATTCCTTAGGGTTTTTTGCGATCATGTAATATTCTGTTTGCGCAAATATACATTAGCCCATCTGAATCTATCCCGGTTAAGGAGACTTTTTATTTTGGAGTATTCGCGTTTCAATAAGTGTAAGTTTAGTCTTACTATTTATCTTTTCACGGTATTTAAAACCCTATATCCCACCAGTTCCACCCAACGGGCACCGGCCGGATGGTAATAAACTAATATTTGATAGTCATTCTCCGTTTCGAAATGTGATCCTTCAAAAAAAGTATTATCGGGTTTTGATCCATTGGGTATCCAAACATAGGCATAATCATACACCCCTTGCTTTAATAGCAGTTGGGTATAATACCGGTTTTTGGCAGCATCATAATCCAGTTTACTGCTTTCATCCAACCGGTAATTGTTAAACTGCCCAACTATATAAGCTGAACCATCACTGCCCGGCTTTGTGCTTGCCAAGCTAAAGTACATGTGTGCATAATCGGCATCAGTGCGCGGATCGCGGCCATCCTGGTTACCAATATAAAAATTGCCATCGTTATCATAATAAAGAACATAATTGGGCTGGTCCAACGTTGGATCTGTCAATAAGATCACAGTATTAGCGGTATCACGATAGATATGACTTATGCGGTCTGAGTTAAGCTTTAGGCTGCGGGTATCAAAGTGCCTGAACTCATTGAGTCCTAAAAAATCATTCGTAGCCAAATCATTATAAACTAATTGTGTTCCCCTGATATTAGCGGGTTGGGTATTTAGCTGACTGGTTTCGCTACGTCCATTTTGCATAATAATGGTGCGGATATCATTGCTGGGATTTTGTACCCTTAACGGGCCATAATCTACCTGGAAGTTGATCTTCTGATCGGTTTGCCTTGAGTTCACAGAAGGCACAACTTCGGCCATGATAGAAACCTTTGAATTAAGTACGTAAAACCGCTGCGTAAGCACCATTTTTGTACGGTCGCCGTCTTCATAAATCTTTAAAATATAATTACCCGGTATTTTTGGGGCGATATTGTCATTAGGTAATTTAAGCTCGTAGTGCGTATATTTTTGTAGCGTAGAAGACGAGTAGTTGTAATCACGTATCTGATCTTCGTTAAAACTTTGCAGATATTCCGCTGTACTCAAATTTGATGAATTCCAGGCTTCATCGCAATGTTCAATAGTATAATAGTAATTACGGGTGCCCCCATGCAGGTCATCAAAGGCTAATAACACCTGTTCACCAGAACCAAGTTTGATGATCGGAAATGAAGGTTCCTTTTTGGTGTTGTAAAACTCAACGCTTTTAATTTCGGGCCTGAAAACCTGGTTACTATAAGGGGATTGGGCGAAAGTGCTGATGGCAAAAAGAAGGGCAAAGCTTAAAATAACCACAAACCGCATTTCAATACAAGAAAAGAAGCGGTCTCGCTGTTGATATACTTGAGAGGTATATCCAGGAGATCGCTTCATCGTTTTTTCTCGCAATGGCATATTTAAAATTTACGCTTCTAATTCCAATATATGCTCGGCCAGTGATTCCCATTTTGCCTGTATCTCTTTCAGGTCCAGTTTTTTTAGCTGGTAAGCATCATTTACTTCCTGTGCTTTTTTAGTGTCACTATATAATTTATCATCAGCCAGTTGTGCTTCCAGTTGCTTTATGGTTTTTTCCAGTTCAGTAATTTGCTCCTCCATTTTAGCGAGGTCCTGGTTCATTTTTTTTATTTCTTTGGACTTATCATCAGTTGGATGCTTAACTGCGACAGTCTCTTTTTTCTCCTCCTTTTTTGGTTGAGGAGCAGGAGCCGCAGCCTTTGGTTCAAGTTTGCGTTTAGCAAACCATATATCAAACTCGGCGTAATTGCCCGGGTATTGTTTTATTTGATGATCTTCAATAAACCAGATCTTGTTAGCCACATTATCCAGGAAATAACGATCATGTGATACAACTATAAAGGTGCCCTCAAACTGTTGTAATGCCTGTACCAATATATTTACCGATGCGATATCAAGGTGGTTAGTAGGCTCATCCAGCACCAGGAAATTGGCATCCGCGGTAAGTGCCTTAGCTAAAGCAACACGCGATTTTTCACCTCCTGACAATACCTTGATTTTTTTAAATACATCATCTCCGGTAAATAAAAAGGAACCTAATATGGTGCGCAGTTCTGTTTCTGTGTGTTTTGGTGCAAAGGATTGGAGTTCCTGTAGTGCAGTGTTATCCAAATGAAGGGCTTCCAATTGGTGCTGTGCAAAAAAAGTTTGCGATACATTATGACCAGTTTCGGCTTTACCTGTAAAATCTTTGTCGGCCCCGGCAATAATACGCAGCAAGGTAGATTTACCCTTTCCATTGGCGCCGATAAGGGCAATTTTGTCACCTTTTTCAATAATCGCTTCGGCATTTGTTAAAATGTCAAGGGCTGGATACTTTTTGGTGATATTATCCAGGGTCACTACGTGCCGGCCGGATTGCTTTGAAAAACGGAATTTAAAGTTTACGCTTGGATTATCATCATCTACGTCATCCACACGTTCCAGTTTATCCAATGCCTTAATGCGCGATTGGGCCATTTTTGCCTTTGAAGCTTTAGCCCTGAAACGCTCTATCAGGCGTTCTTCCTGCTTTATTTTTGATTGCTGATTCTTAAATTCGCCGCGTTGTATTTCTTCGCGTTGTGCCTTCTCCTCCAGGTAAAAACTATAATTGCCGGCATACACGTTAAGCTTACCCTTGCGTGATTCAACTGTACGGTTGATAACCTTATCTAAAAACCACCTATCGTGCGATACGATAACTATAGCTCCTTCAAAAGACTTTAAGTAATCTTCCAACCATTGTATTGATGGTAAATCAAGGTGGTTGGTAGGCTCATCCAGTAGCAGAATATCAGGTGCCTGTAACAGAATTTTAGCCAGCATTACACGCATGCGCCATCCACCAGAAAATTCACTTAGTTTGCGATGAGTATCCGCCTCGGTAAAACCTAAACCAGCTAATATCTCGTGCGCTTTATATTCAATGTTATAACCGTCAAGCAACTCAAATTCGTGTTGTTTATCACTTAGCTTATGCAGCAGGTCTTCGCTATAGTCTGTTTCCAGTTTATGCAGCAGGTTTTCTATCTCATCATGCAGTTGGTTTTGGCGCTCAAAGGCTTCCATGGCCACATGCAATATATTTTTATCAGATGAATAGGATAACAGATCCTGGTTAAGGTAACCCATGGTAAGGTCCTTTGCCATGGATATTGTTCCCGAGGTAGGAGCGTAGTCACCAACAATTATTTTAAGCAGCGTTGTTTTACCGGTGCCATTAGCCCCGATAAGGCCTATTTTTTCACCGGGTTTAATATGCCAGTTAGCTTCATCATATAATGCCCGTGCACCAATCTCGAACGTAAGGTTATTAATAGCGATCATTTGCGCGCAAAGATACGAAACCCTGTCTAAATCCTCCCCTGACGGGGATGACTTTTTATATTATGGCTTATAAATGATCCTGCTTCATGTCGATTATTTAACTTTTCAACCAGATCTGGGTTTATTATTCTGTAAAATTCATCAAATCAGTAAATTCAGGTTCAGACAAACTTGCTAACTTCGCGGCATGTATCAGTTAATTAAGCCCCTGCTGTTTCTGTTCGACCCGGAAAATGTACACTATTTTGTGACTCGTAATCTGAAACGGTTTAACCGTTTTCCGGGTGGCGCCAGGCTAAGCAGATTGCTTTGGGGCCTGCAGGACGAACGGTTAGAAAGAGAGGTTTTTGGATTGAATTTTAAAAACCCGGTGGGGCTTGCCGCGGGTTTTGATAAAAATGCCGAACTAATAAGCGAAATGGCCGACATGGGTTTTGGCTTTGTTGAGGTTGGCACTGTAACGCCACTGCCGCAACCGGGCAATTTAAAACCCCGGATGTTTAGGCTGCCTGCGGATAGTGCGCTCATCAATCGCATGGGTTTTAATAATTTGGGGGCTGATGTTGCCGCAGAGCGGATAGCGGCCTATCGCCGTAATGCAAAAAAATCGCAACGGGGATTAATTATTGGAGGCAACATCGGAAAAAATAAAATAACACCCAACGAAGATGCTGTAAACGATTATATTAAATGTTTCGACCGCCTTTTTGACGCGGTTGACTATTTTGTAGTGAATGTGAGTTCGCCAAATACGCCCGGATTGCGCGCTTTGCAAGAAAAAGAGCCTCTAATGAAGATATTGAACACCCTGCAGCAACGTAATTCAAAAAACGGTATCAGCAGGCCAATATTATTAAAAATAGCGCCCGATCTGACAAATGAGCAACTGGATGATATTGTTGAGATTGTTCAAAAAACTGGTATCGCCGGTGTGATAGCAACCAACACAACGGTAATCCGTGACGGCCTGAAGTCAGATAAATTGAGTAATGAGACGGGGGGATTAAGCGGAAAGCCGTTAACAAAACGTTCAACAGAGGTAATTAGTTACCTGGCTAAACAATCAAAAGGATCGTTCCCGATTATAGGGGTAGGAGGGATACACTCGCCCGACGACGCTCTTGCAAAACTAAAGGCAGGCGCATCGCTTGTGCAACTTTATACCGGCTTTATTTATGAGGGCCCGGGTCTGATAAAACGTATAAACAAGAAAATCCTGTCGGCCTGAAACCAACAAGATTCTAATATTAGTGTCGCTGTAAAAAAGTCTCCCCTATAGGAGGAGATTTAGAGGGGGCTTGGCTTATTTACCTAATGCTTTATCTAAAGCTGCATTGTTTTTAGCGATCTGGCTGTTCTTTGGTTCAGCTGAACGACTTCCATTTTCTATGTTGGTAGCAAGCTTAAGTGCCTGTACTTCTAAACGGGAAGTAGTTTTATTTTTTCTGTCTTTTCTTTTTAAACGTGTAACGCCCATGGTGTTGTAATTTTAATTTTTTTTAACCTTGAGGTCGGGAGCGGATTCGAACCGCTGTAAAAGGTTTTGCAGACCTCTGCCTAGCCACTCGGCCACCCGACCTTTTTTAAGGATTGCAAAAATAGTAATTATTTATTGGCTGCCAATATTATTTATTGGAATTTTCATTTAGCCAGATTGTTCTTTGACGGCAGATGAGCTACAATGAGTGTTATTGTTCAACGGTGACTCATGCCGGCCTTGTTATTTCTGAACAAAACAATGCGGTTGCTATAGCTACATTTAATGATTCGGCCTTCCCAACACGTGGTATGGTGACAGCTTTGCTTATTAATTTTTGAACTTCGTGGCTCAGTCCGTTGCCCTCGTTGCCCATTACTATTAATCCTTCGCGTCCAAAATTAGTATTATAAATATTGTCACCATTAAGCATCGCGCCAAATGCAGGCATCTTTATTCCGGATAAAAAGTTTATGAGACTCGTGTAACTTACCTTTACCCTCGCCAACGAACCCATGCAGGCCTGCACTACTTTGGGATTGTAAGCATCTACAGTATCATCTGAACAAATAATATGATTTATACCAAACCAATCGGCAATACGAATGATAGTCCCCATATTGCCGGGGTCCTGTATGCTGTCAAGCACCAATGAGAATTTTCCATGTAGTTCTGCATAATTTAAAGAGGGCCATTCTGGTATTTTTAATTGGGCCACTACTTCCTGTGGGGTTTTTAAACTGCTTATCTTTTCCATTTCTGTAACAGAAATTTCACATAAGTTTATTTTTTGGGATAATTTCAGCATTTTTGGGTCGAATGCCGGCGTATGGTAAACATCCACTATCGGGTAAGCGGAATTAATGAATTCCGCGATCGATTTGTGGCCTTCAACCAAAAATGATCCGTGTTCGTGGCGAAACTTTTTATGTTGTAATGACTTTAATAAATTGATTTGAGATTTTGAAAGCATATATTAAACCTAAAGGGTACCGCCTTACAATATTAAGTATTCTTCTCATCTTTCTGGTTTCGGGTTGTAGTTTAACGCACCGTCTTAATGATAAACAGGCGCTGGTGCGAAAAATAACACTAAAGGGTATAGATAAGGAGTTTTCAGAAGCCGCTGTAAATTACGTTGATAAGGAACAGCAACCCAATAATTGGCTCAATCTTCAGTTTTATTATTTATTTAGCAAAAAAGGAAAAAAAGATATTGGAGAACCTCCTAATCTTTTAGACAGCTCCCTTGTTGAGTTTTCCAGGTTGCAGATCCAAAAGTTTTTGCAAAACAAAGGCTACCTCAAAGCAAAAGTGGCTGATACCATAGTTGTAAAAAAGAAGAAGGCGCAGCTGATATTTACCGCAACCGAAGGCACTATGTTCAGGATCCGGAATTTTAAGGATAGCATAGCCGACAAGAAAATTGTAGGGCTATATCGCGGTAACCGTGCCAGGTTAACACACTTAAGGCCCAGGGAGCGCTTTGATACCGACAGTCTTGCTGCTGACCGTGATGAGGTTTATCAATTGATGAAACGTAACGGTTATTATGATTTTTTAAGGCAGTACATCACCTTTACTTCTGATACCACCTATAACAAGGGCGTAGCAGATATAACCATGATTGTTGACAACCCGCCGGGAAAACAATCGCACCCTGTTTATAAGATCAACAACACGCTTATTACTATCTCCAATAGCAGCGGCCGAACACCCGGTAAGGTTGATACATTGCAAGTTGATTCACAATTCAGGTTTGTTGATTTTTCGCATAGGTTTACACCAAAAATTGTTACTATCTATGTTTTTCAGAAAAAGGGGGATCTGTATAATATTGATAAGCAAACGCTTACAACTTCGAGGCTTTCTGAGCTCAATGTTTTCAGGAATGTACCCAACCCAACATACGAGAAGTTACCCGACAGTACGAACCGCTTAAATACCAAGATCGATATAATTCCGCTGAAACAAATGTCGGACAGGGTAGAGGGTGAGTTCCTGTTTAATGGTGGCAGGTACGGTTTTGATATAGGGAATACTTTTACAGACAGGAACGTGTTTAAAAGTGCAGCTATTTTGCAGATTAAATTCAATTACAGTACTTTATTTGATAATGGCCGGAATTCGACCACTGCAGGAGGGGTTGAGAACCAGGAATTTAAGATTGGTGCTACCCTAACCTATCCGCAAATACTAACCCCTCTTAATTTACCTATATTGGGTAAATACGGTGTGCCGCATACAACTTTTTCAAGTAACTATTCCCTGTTTTTTCAAAAAGGGCTGGTTGAGCGCGAGAGCTTTATCAATTCAATAAGCTATGACTTTACCGAAACAGCCGATAAGGTACATACTGTAACGCCGATAGACATAGAGTTTTCAAAAGGTTTAATTGATCCGGCAGCAAAGGATACCTTGCTCAGAAAAGGTTATTATTCCTACGTATACCTTATAGGCCGCACTATCTTTTCATCAGGCAGCCAGTATACCTACCAGCTTAATGCCAATAAGTTAAGCACATACAAAAATTTTATTTACTTCAGGGGATCGCTGGATATAGGTGGCAATACCCTATCGTTATTAAGCAATATATTTAATACTAAACGCGACTCACTTGGGCAGCGTACCATTTTTGGATACACTTTTGCCCAGTATGCCAAAGGCGAAATAGACTTGCGATTTTACAAAAGTTTAGGTGGTGAGCAGCAATTAGTATTTCGTTTTAATCCCGGTCTTGGCGCTCCTTATGGTAATAGCTCTCAGCTTATATTTGAAAAAAACTTTTATACTGGCGGTGCAAATGATATAAGGGCTTGGCTACCGCGAACACTGGGGCCAGGTAATTTTAACAGGTCGTTTTACGGTGTAGGAGACAGTGCCGAATTTAACCGTAAGAACTTAAAATACCTCGACCAGTTTGGAGAAATAAAGTTTGTGGCCAATGCCGAGTATCGTTATAAACTGGCCGATAACTTTTTCGGCTCGAAATTAAAGGGAGCATTTTTTATTGATGCAGGTAACGTTTGGCGTTTGCATGAGGAGGCTAAAAATCCCGGAGGGCAATTCCAATTTAGTAAATTCTGGCAATCAACAGCAATGGGCATTGGTACTGGCTTAAGGTTCGACCTGGGTTTCTTCGTTTTTAGGTTTGATGCAGCCCTCAAATTTAAAGACCCGGAGTTTAACGGCTCCGAGCAGTGGGTGCTCATCGATCATTTTGATGAATTGTTTCATAGCGGCGCTTTCAAAAAAGCTTATCTGATAAGCAACGGTGAAAGCTATAATTTCCTGCAGCTTAATTTTGGGATAGGACTTCCGTTTTAAATTGGATTTGTTTTGATTGGATCAATTGGTAGAAGCTGATGTGATAATACCACTCACCCAATTAACCTATTCAGCACAATCAACTTTCACTTAAACAAACCCTTCAATCCATCGATAATACTTTCGAAAAAAGTTGGAATGCCCAGCCCGCTATGGTGGTTAAAGTAGAGGAATATTATAAAAATGATAATCGCTATTATGATAAACTTTTTAAACAAATAGCCAAGTAATACCAGCAATATGGGTATGGCTAAAAGCACTATCCAACTAATGTGAAGAGGCATCAACTTATTATCGCCTTTGTAAACATAATATAGTATGGAGTGGGTACCACTATCGTTTACGTGTTTAACATATAAAAAGCTGGATCGCTCCAGTTTGTGGCGGTAAAAAGCGGTGCCCTTATCAAATTTTAAAGCCTCCTGGAAACCATTTACGGTGAAGGAAAATACACCGCTCACGTTTTCGAGGATATTATTTGCGGTATCGGTAGCCACTACAGCTATCTCATCTTTTGCAAATGGGTTTTCCTTAATAACAAAGTGTTGGATGGTAACTGTATCAGCGAAGGCAAATGCCACGGACGAGGCAAGCAGGCAGATAATCAATAAAAGCTTCTTCATAGTTTATAGTGCAAAGCGCGAATAAAGTTAGTGTTTTTTGCCGTTCTATTTAAGGTCATACATTTATGCGTAACAACCCAACATTTACGGCATTTACTGTGGTTGCTATATGGCATTTATAACCCTCGCCGATATCAAGTGTTTGCATGTGGTAGGTAATATCATCATAAATAAGGCTTTCGCCAGATACATCAACCGATGATAAAGGTGTATGAAAGCCTGTGCCAATAGCTTTTAATACCGCTTCCTTTCGTGTCCAGTAATAATAAAACCCGTCATACCTGCTATGGGATTGATTGATATGATTCCATTCATTTTCGGTAAAATAATCTGTGTAATCGTCCAGGTCAATCTCTTTAATATACTCAATATCAATACCGGTTTTTCCGCTTATTGTACCGCAGCAAATTACCATATTACCCGAGTGGGAAATATTAAAATCCACATTAGCATCAAAATAGGGACGGTGAAAAGCATTATACTTTAAATTTTCTAATGATAATTCCTTATCGAGGCCCATGTTTTTTAAAAGGTGTACCAATAGCAATTTCCCGGTTATGGATAGCTGCTTATCCAGCAATTGCCTTTTGTGTAACGCCTGCTGCTTTAATTTTTCAGGCAACAATACCAGTTTATCTGCCAGCTCTTGTGCGCTCCAATTATGGTTTATTTCGTTATAGCAGCAAATTATCATTAACCAATAATATGTATTATCTGAGAGAGAATGAACTTTCAAAAGATTTATATTTTGTTTTATATAAGATTAGTAAACAATGTTTATAATTGGCCTGTATAAACTTTACGCTATTCTTTTCGTCTTATAAACCGGGCATAAGAATAGGGCCTTTATTTTATGAACGAACTTAGTATTGTAATTGGCGCTGATCGTCCGGATCTGATCAGGGAGGAAACTCTTGTGGATTTATTTTCTGAGTCGGCGCGAAAATATGAGAATAAAACAGCTCTTATTTTTCACGACAGACAATTAACCTATGGGGAACTTGACCGCTGGAGCGATGCAGTGGCTGCTTATCTTATAAAAAATGGCATCGGCCGCAAAAGCAATGTAGGTGTTTGGTGGCAGCGTGGTTTTGAATTGCATGTTGCAATTTTAGGGATCATAAAAGCGGGGGCTGCCTATGTGCCGGTTGATCGGGAGATACCTGCCGAAAGGGTAGAGGTGATTTTGACTGAAGTAGGGGCCGCAGCATGTTTCAGTATGCAACAGTTAAATGTGAAATGTAAAATGCTGCAGGTGCCATCCCCACCCAACTCATCTACGGAAGGGAGGGCTTTATTAAAAGTTTCCCCTTTAGGGGGAGATTTAGAGGGAGCCGATTGCGCTTATGTATTATATACATCGGGCAGTACCGGCAAGCCCAAGGGGATACCCATAAGCCATAAACAAATATGCCACTTGATACGGGCAGAGCAAACTATTTTTAATATAAATGCTGATG
>JAQBOK010000330.1 GCA_028288085.1 Mucilaginibacter sp. | reverse complement strand
ACTTCAGTTTTGCGCTTCATCATCTGTGCCATGTCAACCGAAAGATTATCAAGGTTGATACCATGCGTTTTAAAGGCATGCGAGGCATTATAATAATGTTCAGACGAGTCTAACAAAGCTTTTGAAGGGATGCAGCCTACATTTAAGCAGGTACCTCCATAAGTGGCATATTTTTCAATACAGGCGGTTTTTAACCCCAACTGGGCGCAGCGTATAGCCGCCACATATCCTCCGGGACCTGAACCGATAACGATAACATCATATTGCATAGCTTGTAATTTATTGGTGGGCAAAGTTAAGGAAAATAGTGATTGTTGATTTGTTGATTAGCGATTAGTTGACTTAGAGATTATAAACCATTAAAGAAGAAATTCAGCGGCGAAATGAGTGCCTACAAAACCGTTGGAGCATAAATGGGTGTTACTTTTCACGCATGTAACGCCTGTAACATCGATGCGACACCATGATAGCTAATAAATTTATCGCCAAAATAGGGTCAACACTTTATTCAATTCTATAAAGAGTTTAAAATTTCAAGCACTTCATCATTCTATATTTTCATTTGATGTTCAATATAAACCCAGCTACCGACAATATGGTGTCACCATATCTTACCCAATTATTCCCGATATTTAACCCTTACTGTAACAGTCTCATTAGGTATGGCTTTATTACTGAATTACTTTTTAAATTAGGCTCTTGAATAAATCACATCATGAAAAAAATTCTCCTTCTAATTGGACTGGCCCTGTTTTGCAGTAACCTTTATGCTCAAGTGTCTGAAGACTCACTTTACATCCGTCAAAATTATACCAAGATGGAGAAATACATTACCATGCGTGATGGTAAGCGACTGTTCACTTCCATCTATCTGCCTAAAGACCAATCCAAAAAGTATCCCGTTCTAATGACCCGTACCCCTTACGCTGTAGCCCCCTATGGCGAAAATGAGTATAAAAAGACGCTCGGGCAAAATATGCTGCTGGCAAAATCGGGCTTTATTTTTGTGTACCAGGATGTACGCGGCCGCTGGATGAGTGAAGGTGATTTTGTTGATGTGCGCCCTATTATTGATAACAAAAAAAGCAAGAATGACATTGACGAAAGCTCAGATACTTATGACACCATAGACTGGCTGATAAAGAACCTTCCTAATAACAATGGCCGTGTGGGTATCGAAGGCATTTCTTATCCCGGTTTTTATTCCACCGCATCATTGCCAAATGCACACCCGGCACTAAAGGCGGTTTCGCCGCAGGCCCCGGTAACTGAGTGGTTTATAGGTGACGATTTTCACCATAATGGCGCCCTGTTTTTAATGGATGCGTTCGCTTTTATAACCAATTTTGGTGTACCACGCCATGCGCCGCTTACGCCACCACAGTTTAAAAACGGCATTAAATATCACGAAAAAGACAATTATAAATTTTACCTCGACTTGGGCGCTTTGCCAAATTACAAAAAACAATACTTTGGTGATTCTGTAAAATTTTGGGACAATATGATGTCGCATCCTAATTATGACTCATTTTGGCAAGGGATGAATATTCGCCCGCATTTAAAGAATATTACACCTGCTACTATGGTGGTAGGTGGCATGTTTGACGCCGAAGATTGCTTTGGCGCTTTACATGTTTATGAAGCGTTAGAAAAACAAAACCCTCAAACACATAAAAATATGCTGGTAATGGGCCCCTGGTTCCATGGCGGCTGGGAACGCGGCGACGGAGAGTTTTTTGGCGATCAAAATTTCGGACAAAAAACCAGCGAATGGTTCAGGCAAAATATTGAATTGCCGTTCTTTAATTATTATTTGAAAGACGAGGGAGCCATGGACCTGCCTGAAGCTGCCATATTTGTTACCGGTTCCAACGAGTGGCATAAGTTTAATACCTGGCCGCCAAAAAACACTTCGGTAAAAACTATGTATCTGCAGGCAGATGGTAAATTATCATTTGAAAGCCCGCAAACTACTGATAGTTATGATGAATATGTAAGCGACCCAAATTCGCCGGTGCCTTACCAGGATGGCATACAGGAGCGCCGCACCAGGGAATATATGTTAGATGATCAGCGTTTTGCAGGCCGCCGCCCGGATGTTAAGGTTTACAAAACCGATACTTTAAAAGAAGATATTACTTTAACAGGCCCGGTAATGGCCGACCTGTTTTCATCAACTACCGGTACCGATGCCGATTATGTAGTAAAACTGATCGATGTTTTCCCTGATAACTATCCTAACCCAAAGCCAAATAGCAAAAACGTAACAATGGCCGGATACGAAATGCTGGTTCGTGGCGAAATATTCAGGGGGCGTTATCGTAACTCTTTCGAAAAACCTGAGGCCTTTGTTCCGGGTAAGGTAACCGAGGTTAAATATAATCTTCCGGATGTGGCCCATACTTTCAAAAAGGGGCATAGGATCATGATACAGGTGCAAAACTCCTGGTTTCCGTTAGCCGACCGCAACCCGCAAAAATTCATAGATATTTACCAGGCTAAGGATAGCGATTTTCAAAAAGCGACCATCAGGATATATCACGATAGTAAAACGGCTTCAAGCGTTAAGGTTACTGTATTAGATAATTAATTGACTGCCCGATTATAAATTGTGATTACACAGATTATAGAATGAAATTAAACCGATTGCTGGTAGTTGTTTTTGTTTTAGTGATGCTAAGTCTTGGTACACAAGCTCAATTGCTGGAATCAAAAAACAAATTTACCCGTGCCGATACTTTGCGCGGTACACTTACGCCGTTGCGTACCTGTTATGATATTAACTACTATCACCTGGATGTGAAATTTAATGTCGATAAAAAATTCATCAGCGGCAGCAACCTGTTTAAGTTTACTGCTACGCAGGATTTTAAAATGCTTCAGTTTGATCTGTTTGCTAATCTTAAGGTTGAAAAAGTGGTTTACAATGGGCAGCAACTACCCTTTAAACGCGAGTTTAACGCGGTGTTTGTCACATTTCCAAAAACGATCATCAAAGACAGCAAGGACGAGTTTACCGTTTTTTATTCCGGCAATCCAATCATTGCCAAACGCGCACCCTGGGATGGTGGTGTAGTATTTACAACTGATTCTGCAGACAAGCCCTGGGTAGCTACCGCTTGCGAAGGTATGGGCGCCAGTATCTGGTGGCCCAATAAAGATCATCTGGCAGACGAGGTAGACAGTATGCTGATCAGTATCACAGTACCTGCTGGCCTAAAAGATGTATCCAATGGACGGTTGAGAAAAGTGACTGAATTACATGATAACTATACCCGGTTTGATTGGTTTGTAGCCAACCCCATCAACAACTACGATGTAACTGCCAACATTGGCGATTATACAGAATTTACTGACTCCTACAATGGCGAAAAGGGCAAACTGGACCTGGATTACTGGGTGCTTCCCGCTGATATTGAAAAGGCAAAAACCCAGTTCGGGGCCAATGTAAAACCTATGCTGGCCTCATTTGAACACTGGTTTGGACCTTATCCATTTTACGGGGATAGCTATAAGTTGGTGGAGACCCCTCACCTTGGGATGGAGCACCAAAGCGCGGTAGCTTACGGCAATCATTTCATGAACGGCTATTTGGGTAATGATCTTTCGGGAACGGGCTGGGGGCTTAAATGGGATTACATTATAGTGCACGAGAGCGGGCACGAGTGGTTTGGCAATAATATTACTGCTAAAGACCTGGCCGATATGTGGGTACATGAAAGCTTTACTTGTTATTCAGAATCGCTGTTTGTTGAAAGCCAATATGGCAAACATGCAGCACAAGAATATGTGCATGGCCTTCGTGCTGACATTGCCAACCAGGACCCCATAGTTGGAGTATATGGCGTTAATAAAGAAGGCTCCGGAGATATGTATTCAAAAGGCGCGGTTATGCTGAATATGATCCGCACTATTATTAATAATGATGAAAAATGGCGCAGCATTCTTCGGGGTCTAAACAAAACTTTTTATCATCAAACAGTTACCTATAATGATATTGTGAACTATATTACTGATCAATCCGGCTTAAAGTTATTGCCGGTGTTTGATCAGTACCTTCGGTATAAAGGTTTGCCTACATTGCAGGTTATTTGGAAAGACGGCAAACCTTATTGCAAATGGATAGCTGATGCAAATGGATTTAATATGCCTGTTAGGGTAAGGGTAAAGGGAGGAGAATATAAATTCATCAATCCTACTACTACTTTGCAACAGGTTGATCTGCCGGGTGCAAGTAAAGACAACCTGGAAGCAGACACTTTTAATTATTACATCAAATTAGCAGGCATCCAAAAGGGTAGCTGATAAAATATAAAACTTGAAAATATAAACGACAGAATATAATGATAAAAAAACTTCTCCTTTTAACCTTAGTGGCAATAACGCTTACAAGTGTTAAAACATTTGCGCAGCTTGGCGTAAACAAAGAAAAATTTACCCGTGCCGATTCACTTCGCGGCTATTTAAGCCCATTGCGCACTTGCTATGATATTAATTATTATCACCTCGATGTGAAGTTTGATATCCCCAATAAGTTCATCAGCGGCAGCAGTCTTTTTAAATTTACGGCTACACAGGATTTCACAGAACTGCAATTTGACCTGTTTGCCAACTTAAAAGTTGAAAAAGTGGTTTACAAAGGCCAGGAACTACCTTACAAACGTGAGTTTAATGCTGTATTTGTTACTTTTCCCAAGCCAATTACCAAAGGAAGCAAAGACGAGTTTATTGTTTACTACTCAGGCAACCCAACCATCGCAAAACGTGCCCCCTGGGATGGCGGAGTAGAATATAATATAGATTCATTAGGTCACCCATGGGTATCAACTGCCTGCCAGGGAATGGGTGCCAGCGTTTGGTGGCCTAATAAGGATCAACAGGCCGATGAAGTGGACAGCGCCCTGATCAGTATTAGCGTGCCAACCGGTTTAAAGGATGTATCCAACGGTCGCTTACGCAAAGTAACTAACCTAAAAAATGGCTATACCCGTTTTGATTGGTTTGTGGCTAACCCTATCAACAATTATGATATTGAAGCCAACATTGGCGATTACGCGCACTATTCAGATACTTTTAATGGTGAAAAAGGCAAGCTCACACTTGATTTCTGGCCGCTTAACTATAATCTTGAAAAAGCAAAAAAGCAATGGAACGAAAATGCCAAACCTATGCTCAGCGCTTTCGAACACTGGTTTGGTCCTTACCCTTTTTACGAGGATGGTTATAAGCTGATAGAAACCCATCACCTGGGTATGGAGCACCAGAGTGGCACTGCTTATGGCAACCATTATCGTAACGGCTATTTAGGTAATGACCTTTCGGGAACAGGCTGGGGATTAAAATGGGACTTTATAGTAGTGCATGAAAGCGGGCACGAATGGTTTGGCAATAACATCACTTCTAAAGATTTAGGTGATATGTGGATCCACGAAAGCTTTACCAACTATTCTGAATCACTGTTTATAGAAAACCGTTACGGTAAACAAGCCGGACAGGAGTATGTGCATGGTACACGTTTAAAAATTGTTAATGATCGCCCTATAGTAGGTCCTTATAATGTAAACAAGGAAGGTTCCGGCGATATGTACTCCAAAGGGGGCAACCTGCTCAATATGGTGCGTACTATTATTAATGACGATGAAAAATGGCGCGGTATCCTGCGTGGGCTTAATAAAACCTTTTATCATCAAACAGTTACTTATGATGATATTATAAATTACATCAACCAACAATCAGGCGTTAATTTATCGCCTGTATTTGATCAATACCTGCATTATAAAGACATACCTATACTTGAATTTATGCTGAAGGATGGCAAGTTAAATTGCCGGTGGATAGCCGATGCGAAAGGTTTTAACATGCCTGTAAGGGTTAAACTAAAAGGTGGCGAATACCAGTTTATTAAACCAACCACCCGCTTTACCCCTGTAAATATTGAAGGTGCCACTAAAGACAATTTAGAGGTGGATATCTTTAATTATTACATTGGAGTTTTGATGGATTAGTTCACTCAATATTAAAGCGTCATTGTGAAGAACGACACGATGGCGCTGCTTTTATTTTTTTAATTTAGTGCAACTTATTACAAAACCCTGTTGTCTTATCATTAAAACGAATAAACCATGAGATCAATTACTAAGTTGTTATTGGCCGCCATTCTGGTATCAGGATCGGCTTATAGTTATGCTAAATCAAATCCGGCAGTAAAAATAATTGAGCAAAAAACGGAAGATCGCCATCTTTCGGGCTTCAATGCCGTAAATCTTGCCGGCTCATTTGATGTTTATATTACACAAGGTTCAACTGAATCGGTAAAAGTAGAAGCCCCGGATGAGGTTATCAGTCGCATTATAACTGAAGTAGACGGTGGCGTACTGAAGATATATAACAAAAACGACCATTTTCACTGGGGAGATATGTTTGGCAGTCACAAAAAAATAGCCATTTATGTTACCGCTAAAGACTTGAACAGCATTAGCGTATCAGGTTCTGGCGACATCTTTTTTAAGGAAGGCATCCATACCAGTACCTTAAGATTGAAGGTAACCGGATCAGGCGATATGCTGGGTAAGGTAGATGTGAAAGTACTGGAGAGCAGCATATCAGGCTCAGGCGACATGAAACTTTCAGGCCGTGCCGAAAGCTCAACAGTAAGCGTAGTTGGCTCGGGCGATTTTACCGCCCGCAACCTGATCACTGTTAATACAGCCGTGCGTGTCTCAGGTTCAGGCGATGCCGAAATAAGCGCGAGCAATAAAGTTGATGCATCTGTAGCAGGTTCAGGCGATATCCGCTATACCGGGGGGGCTAAAAATATTTCATCCTCAAAATCCGGCAGCGGAGATATAAGCAGGTTTTAAACCTCCTATAGCGAAAATCTTATACAACCTGCATAGTTCGCTTTGCAATTGTATAAGATTTTTTGTTTCCACAAGCCTATCCCGGCACGATCAGCGGGGTAGTATCTCCCCGTTCCTCGTAATAAATCACATTTATGTTGATTGTTAAGGGCTTAATTATTAAACCTCGCAATCACTTTTCTTCCCAGGTCATATGTCACCCTAAAAGCTTCCTGGTTGCTGGTGTATCCTGGAGTCCGGTGCACGCTGAAAATAAACTGTCCTTTAACGCGGTTACCTACAAAGGGCGTTATAATAAAATCAAGCCTGTTATAGGTGGTTTTTTCGTAAAACGCGTCACCATAAAATATATGGCTGCCCTGGCCCTTATAAAACTCATCAAACAGCGCAAAACGTTTATAACTTAAATAAGCACTGGCCACAATGCCTTTAGGGGTTTGTAATTGGTCAACACCTCTCGTTCTCTCTAATGATGCCATGCCACCAACCTCAACAGACAGGGAATCCAGGAATGTTTTATGGCTAAAGTCTACCCCAAGCCGCACCTGTGCCCCACCATTATCTGTGATATGGTCATCAGGTGTTAATATGGCTGCTCCGGCATCGTGCAGCAGTAAAAAATAATGCGATATATAAAATGGCCCCGTCCACGGACTGTACTTGCCGGACATCCCAAATAAAAATTCTTCCCGTTGCGTATCGGTTTGGCGGCTTACCCAGTCGAGCCAAAAAGTTTCCTTAAAGTTTTTGTTATTGTTAAAACGTATCAGCATGCCTTCCACATTAGGCCTATAATAGCGCAAAGTGTCATTAAGCAATGCCCTCGGATAATCATCAAGTAAACCTTCGCGTGGAAATTCACCAATATTAAACAACCAGTTTTTATTTTTAAAGCTATAATAAGCCACCGGGTCTACCTTTAAAAAATAAGGCGTCGCGCCAAATTCGTGGATGGCATTTGCACCTACTACAAAATGGTTAAGGCTATCCACATTCAAGCCGAAATCCAATGCAGTGCGGGTGCCTGAGTAAGTACGCGAACGGGCCACAAAATCCTTATACTCCCGGTTATCCAGGAAACCCAAACCATTAAAATTAACGTCGATAGTGGTTTGCGCTATTGAAACCGCGCTTATAAAAAAAGAAAGAATAGTAATGAAGTAAAATTTTTTATTCATGTAGTATTTGTTATTCCACTGTTAAACTGATGATCCTGCTATTCTTGCTACCCTGGAAAGGATTGGTAAGAAGCGAAAATAGCATTGCATATTTTCCTTTTTGCAATGGCGATGTAAATTTAAATATATAATGCCTGCTTTCGCCCGGCTTTAATGCCAACTGCTGTAAATCGGCTCCTGCCTGCTGTACTCCAATTATATCCGGCCCCGTAAACAAACAGGCATCCAGCTCTACCTGGTGTTCATAACCCGCATTGCTGAAATTTATTGTGTAGGGATAAGGATTTGTTATGGTTAGATCAAATGACATCTTTTCGCCGGGTGTGGCATTTATTTTATAAGACGTGGTTTCTATCTTCACTTTTTGATAGGTGCGCACATCGTTTATCCAGCCCCCATACCATATTCCTCCGGTAGTGTTTAAGGTATCCGGTGTAACCCCTTTAAAAGGCGCCTGTACAAGATAATAAGCCTTTTTATGCTGCATGCCTTCTTCTATGGGCCAAATATCAAACTGCGTGAGGCGATAATACCTTGAATCATAAGAAAACCCTTTGGTGGTATTATTATAAAAATCATACTTTGAAGCATTCTGAAAACCGCCGCCTATGACCACATAATTATCACCAACTTTTTGTTTCACATCATATGCCCATTGCCGGTAGCCATATAAACCTTTTACCTGTCCTATCTTCTTTATTAATGGCGAACCGGTAATGATCAGTATTCTTACTGTTACAATAAGCGCCAGGTTTGCTACAGCCAACCGGCCAAACCATGGCCGCCATTTGCCCGCCTGTTTAAAACGGATAAGCGCCAGCATCACCAGCGGTGCAAAAGCGATCAATGTCCATTGCGGCTGCACTTCGCCTTTCAGGCTGCTTAACAGAAAAAAGGCAAAGGTACCTATGCCATTCACCATCAGACCCCTGATAAAAGCGTCTTTAATACGGGTGGTAAAAGCCTGGTAAAACAGAAACCATCCTATAAGTGGTCCGGCCATTAGTAACTGCCCGGGGAAATAAGTTGAGGTTTGCGAAAATTGATAATGATCTGATGATTGCTCAAACAAATGATAATTGATGGAAGGGTATCCATGATTAATTTGCCATAATATATGAGGAACATACAGTACCACCGACAAAATGACGATCACCCAGAAAGTTCGGCGTTGAAGTAATTTGATATTGGATAAAACAGTAAAGCCCACAAGCAATATCCCATGGTACTTGCTGTATAGCAGGCAGGCAATAATTACCGCCAGCAGCAGCGCCCACTTTAAACGGTTATCATCAACGTATTTTTGATAGATAAAATAAAACAGAACGGTAAACAAAAACAGCGGCGCATCTGGGGTGGTCATAAACCCGTAGAGATGGAAAATGAATATCCCCGATACCACCAGGATAAACCATTTAGCCTCAACGGCATATCTTTTTACGATAAGCCACAACACATATAAGGATAGTGTGCTGGAAAGCACTGTCATCAAACGCAGGCCGAACTCATTATGTATCAGGGTATCCCCAATACTGATAAAAATGGCCACCATAGGCGGATGGTCGTAATACCCCCAGTCTAAAAAGCGGGAATACAGCCAGTAATAGGCCTCATCAGCATGGATCTCTAAGGTATAGGCTTGTACCGCATTTAAAATTGTCCAACACAATAAAAAATACCAGATGGGTTTATCCGTCTGCGCTCTGCCTGCTGACAGATTATTTGAATGGGACAATTGCATTCACTAATATTTGTTCGCGCAAATTTATATAAAATAATGAGTCCGGCCCCTGTAAATCTCCCCCAGTAGGGGAGACTTTTTTAGGCCTTCCCTACTGGGGGAGATTTGAGTAGGGCCTACTTTGGCAGCGCAAAAGCTACATAAGCATCTCCGGATCTCACCTTCAGCTTACCTCCGCCACAAGCGATCACCAGGTATTCCCTGCCGTTTATGCTATACACGCTCGGAGTAGCAAATCCCGAGGCCGGAAGCCTGGCCTCCCAAACCAATTTTCCGTTGCGTTTATTAAACGCTCTTATTTTTTCGTCTTTGGTCGCGGCTATAAATACCAACCCACCGGCTGTAACTACCGGACCGCCATAGTTTTCAGTTCCGGTAGCGGGACTGCCCTTTGGTGCTAATGACGGATCATTGCCCAACGCTATTCGCCAAACCATTTTCCCGGTATTCAAATTAATGGCGTTTAAAGTCCCCCATGGTGGTGCAATGGCAGGATAACCTTCTCTACTCAAAAACTTATTATACCCATTCATCTGGTAAGGGATGTTCATGTAAGGGTCAACTGTTTGGTGTACCGGCACAAAGGTGTTACTACCGGTATTTTTATCATTGGTGATAAATGATATAATAGCCCTCCTTTCTTGTACCGACAGCTGCTTAAATGAAGGCATCATCCGCCTGCCATTTTGCAATATCGCATTGATCTGGTCATCGTTATATTTTGCGGTAACGTTGATGAGCGAGGGATAATTACCAGATCCCTTCCTGTCCTGCCCGTGGCAATTCATACAATTGCTGGTAAACAACCGCTCGCCGGCCAGTATAAAGCTTTCTACTTTCGGTGTATAGGGCTCAGAGTCAACCATGGTCATTATCCACGCCATTTCGTTGGCATTTATGTACAATAAACCAGTAGTTGGGTCATATGCAGGTCCGCCCCACTCTGCGCCGCCGTCAAAACCGGGAAATATCACTGAAGGCTTCTTTCCGGGAGGTAAAAACATGCTTCCGTAACGGTAGGTACGCAAACGTTTCAACACTTCTGCCTTTGAATCTGCCGATAGGTAAGGGTTAATGTCCCTTTCAGTAATATTTTGCCTTGCAAAAGGCACAGGTAATGTTGGTATAGGTTGTGTAGGCCACGGCTTCTCGCCTTTCAACTCCGAATAGGTGGGAACCGGTTTTTCTATAATAGGGAACAGGGGCTTGCCAGTCACCCGGTCAAGTACAAATATAAATCCATGCTTGGTGGGTTGGGCTACGGCGTCAACGGCTTTCCCTTTCTGTTTTACGGTGATCAGTACAGGTGCAGTCGGCAAATCCTTATCCCACATATCATGGTGGATCACCTGGTAATGCCAAACCAGTTTGCCGGTAGCCGCATCCAGCGCGAGCACGCAGTTAGCAAATAATCCGGTGCCCTTTCTTTTGCCGCCATAAAAATCATAAACGGCAGAGCCGGTTGGCACAAACAGTAATCCCCTTTTTTCGTCCATACTAAATCCTGTCCAGCAATTAGCGGAACCGATATGCTTATAAGCCTGCGGATCTTCCCAGGTGTTATAGCCATATTCGCCGGGATAAGGTATGGTGTGGAATATCCATTTCAGTTTGCCTGTACGTACATCATAGGCCCTGATATGGCCTGGTGCGGCGTCGGCAGTTTCATTTACCCTGCTGCCCACAATATACAGGTCGTGATAAATAATACCCGGTGATGTGGCGGTAATATATAAGTCTTTGGCGTACCTTCCCAGATCGTTGTGCAAATCTATGCTTCCGCCATTGCCAAAGCTTTTTACCTGTTGTCCGTTCAGGGCATTTACTTCGTATACACTTGAGCCCGCACAATACAATATCCTTTTGTCATTACCGCTTTCCCAATAGGTTACCCCACGGTTATTGTTCATACCAAAGCTCATTGGAGACGAATTGGTATTCCCCGCCGGATTAAACACCCATTTCATTACGCCCGTGGCAGCATCCAGCGCGATCAGCTTCAGTCGCGGGGTAGTGGCATACAGCAAACCGTTAACTATGATGGGATTACATTGTATCTGCGAAAAAGATTTCAGGTCGGCATCGTTGGTATGGTATATCCAGGCCATTTGCAGATGCTTTACGTTTGAAGTATCTATCTGCTTTAACGAGGAGTAATGCTGTGATTTTTTTGAGCCACCATACACCTGCCAGGTGGTATCCGCATCTGGTACACCGGCATGTATACAGGAACACAAAATTGCAGTAAGAATAAATGAGAAGGCGAGTGCTTTGTTGGAAGCTATCATTTGGTTTAGCGTTTTAGGCAATGGGTTCAAATGCTAAATTATTGATAATATTTAGAATTGAACTATCTTTACTTACCATGACCAAACAAATCGAAATTATCCGAAAAACAAGATCTTTTCTGCTTGAAAACCTCAAAGATTTAACGACAGAACAATTTAATCAGATCCCCGAAGGCTTTAATAATAATATCATCTGGAACCTGGGCCATACTATAGCCGCTCAACAAGGTGTTTGCTACATCAGGGCCGGGTTAACACCTATTGTAAGTGATGATTTTATCAACACCTATAAGTCAGGCACAAAACCAGAAAAACCGCTTAGTGCTGAAGAAATAGAACACATCAAAAGCTTATTATTAACCACGCTTGATCAGTTAGAAACTGACTATAACAATCATATTTTTGGCAGTTATATTGCCTGGTCCACACGCTACGGTGTTGAACTTAGCAATCTTGATGATGCGCTAAACTTTATACCATTCCATGAAGGTTTACATTCGGGTTGCAGCACAGCGTTGAAAAGGTTGGTGACGAAATAAAGAACAAAAAAACCCGGCATAAACCGGGTTTCAATATTTTTCAAGTCTCCCTTACCGGGGGAGATTTAGAGGGCGCCTATACCCCCAATAACAATCTTGCAGGATCTTCCAGCAATTGTTTTACCCTTACCAGGAAGCTAACTGATTCGCGGCCATCAATGATGCGGTGATCATAAGATAGTGCTACATACATCATCGGTTTGATCACTACCTGCCCATTTACGGCAACTGGGCGCTCAATAATATTGTGCATTCCCAAAATAGCCGATTGTGGCGAATTAATGATCGGAGTCGACATCATCGAACCAAACACCCCGCCATTGGTAATGGTAAATGTACCGCCGGTCATTTCTTCCAGCGTCAACTTATTATCGCGTGCCTTTACCGCAAGTGCGGCCACAGCCTTTTCAATTCCGGCAAGGCTCAGGCTATCGGCATTGCGGATAACCGGAACTACCAAACCTTTAGGTGCAGATACGGCGATAGAAATATCAGCAAAGCTGCTGTAAACCACCTCTTCGCCATCAATACGGGCTCCTACAGACGGCCATTCTTTCAATGCTTCGCACACTGCTTTGGTGAAGAATGACATAAAGCCCAGTCCTACGCCATGTTTTTCCTTAAATTTATCTTTGTATTTAGAACGCAACTCCATGATCGGCGACATGTCCACTTCATTAAAGGTGGTCAGCATGGCGGTTTCATTCTTCACAGCTACCAATCTGCGAGCAACTGTTTTACGTAATGACGACATTTTCTCGCGGCGTTCGCCCCTGGCATCCTGCGTCTTCACTTCTGGCTTAGGACTCGCAACTTCTACCTTCAGGCTTCCCGCTTCCGGCTTCCGGTTTCCTCCCTGTGGATTTTCAGAAACCAAGTCGGCAGTTACAGCGGTGAGCGCATCGGCTTTGGTTATCCTTCCATCAACACCATTACCGGGAACAGATATAGGATCGATACCTTTTTCCGCTAATATCTTCGCCGCAGCGGGCGATGGGGTTCCTGAAGCATAAGTTTTTTCTGCAGGGGCAGCGGCTACAGTGGCTGTATTACCTGCAGCAGTTACTTCCGCAACCGGTTTAGCTGCCGTAACTGGTTCACTGCTTGCCGCTCCTTCAATGGTGCAAACTACTGCACCTATTGGTAATACATCGCCTTCTTTAGCTATGGTTTTTAAAGTCCCTGCTTTTTCAGCGGTTAGTTCAAAAGTAGCCTTATCTGATTCCAGTTCCGCTATCGCTTCATCCATCGCAACAGTGTCGCCATCTTTCTTTATCCAGCGGGATAAGGTTACTTCCGTAATTGATTCGCCAACTGTTGGTACTTTTACCTGTAATGAACCGCCATCAGCAGCAGGTGCACTTGCTGCCGGTGCGGGTGTAGCAGCAACAGGCTGGGCCGGTGCTGCAGCGGCTTGAACAGGTGCCGCTTCTTTTACAGGGACCGACGCGCCGCCCTCTTCAATACTTGCAACAGCAGCGCCAATGGCGAGGGTATCCCCTTCTTTAGCTATTGTTTTTAAAGTCCCGGCCTTTTCGGCAGTAAGCTCAAAAGTAGCCTTATCTGATTCTAACTCAGCAATTACTTCATCCATTGCAACTCTATCACCATCTTTTTTTATCCAGCGTGATAAGGTTACTTCGGTAATTGATTCGCCAACCGGCGGAACTTTTATTTCTAAACTCATAATAGAATAGTTGTGGGTTGTAAGTTATAAGTTGTAGGTTTTATGTTCATAGCATATTTTCATACAGCAATGAACATAAAACTTACAACACATTAATCAGCGGCTACATTAGCCATTTTTTCTGTTGTCTTCTTTATAGTTTCCTTTACGGTTTTACCCGCAGGCGTATCAAAAGCTTTGGAAATGATGTATAGTTGCTGCGAAGTATGCTGCTTAGCAAAACCAGTAGCGGTACTACTGCCTTCGTTACGTGAAATAACATCCAACTGCAATTCGCTCTTGCGGAACTTACGGCACATATAAGGCCATGCACCCATATTCTCAGGTTCTTCCTGTACCCATATAAACTCGGCAGCCTTATTGTATTTAGCTTTTATCTTTAGCATTTGCTGTATAGGCGTAGGGTACAATTGTTCTATACGCACAATGGCAACATCCTTACGCTGATCAGTCTGCTGTTTTTCAAGTAACTCGTAGTAGATCTTACCAGAACAGAACAATACCCGTTTCACTTTCTTAGCATCTGCAGAATTATCGTCTATCAACTCCTGGAACCTGCCATTAGTGAAATCCTCCAGCGGCGAAACGCATTTGGGGGCACGTAATAAACTTTTTGGTGTAAAGATGATCAGCGGTTTGCGGAAATCGCGGTGCAGTTGCCTGCGCAAAATATGGAAGAAGTTGGCCGGGGTAGTACAATTGGCCACCTGGATATTACTGTCAGCACAAAGCTCCATAAAACGTTCTATACGTGCTGATGAGTGTTCGGGTCCCTGTCCCTCATAACCATGGGGCAATAACAATACCAAACCGTTACCGCGTTGCCATTTGGTTTCGGCGCTGGCAATATATTGGTCCACAATGATCTGTGCTCCGTTAAGGAAATCGCCAAACTGCGCTTCCCAAATCGTAAGTGCATTTGGGTTTGCCAGTGCATAGCCATATTCAAAACCCAAAACTCCGTATTCAGATAATAATGAATTATATATACTGAGCTTAGCTTCGGTTTCTAAAGTCTCCAGTGGCGTATATTCTTCTTCCGAATCGGCCAGTGTCAAAACAGCATGACGGTGCGAGAAAGTCCCCCGCTTTACGTCCTCTCCGCTCAACCTTACCGGGTGTCCTTCTTTTAATAAAGTTCCGTAAGCCAGCAGTTCGCCCATGGCCCAATCGAATACATGGGTTTTGGTCACCATTTTATTGCGTTCTTCAAATAATTTTTCTATCTTTTTGAAAAATGCTTTGTCTTTTGGCAACTCGGTTATTTTTTTTCCAATGGTGGTCAGTTCTTCCTTTGAAACAGCGGTATCAACCGAAGCGGCAAAGTCATTATCTGTGGCCAGGTGCAATCCACCCCACGCGCCCTCAAACATTTGTATAGTATCGGTAAACCTGTCTTCAGCTTTTGATTCCTCCAGCTTTTTTTGCAACAGGTCACGGAAGCCCTTTTCCATAGCACTGGCCTGACTGGCATCAATTGTACCCTGGGCAAGCAATTCCTGGTAGTAAATATCACGCGGGTTAGGGTGCGCTTCTATAGCTTTATATAAAACAGGCTGAGTAAATTTAGGCTCGTCTGATTCATTATGCCCGTAACGACGGTAACATAAAATATCAATGAAAACATCATCATGGAATGTTTGCCTGAACTCCATTGCCAAGTTGATCACATACACCAAAGCCTCTACATCATCGCCATTAACGTGAAAAACAGGCGATAATACCGTCTTAGCCACGTCGGTACAATAAGTACTTGAGCGGGCATCCTTAAAGTTAGTGGTAAAACCTATTTGATTATTGATCACCAGGTGAACAGTGCCTCCTGTACGGTAACCATCCAGTTTTTCCATTTGCAATACCTCGTAAACAATACCCTGGCCTGCCACTGAAGCATCGCCATGTATCAGTATCGGGGCTATTTTAGTATAGTCACCGTTGTATTTAAAATCTATTTTTGAGCGGGTAAGCCCTTCCACAACCGGATCAACTGCCTCCAGGTGAGATGGGTTTGGACAAAGGCTTAAGTGTACAGTTTTACCGCTTGTGGTTTCTACATCGGTAGAAAAGCCCAGGTGATATTTCACATCGCCACCATGTGCTGATTCCTCGTCATAGTTCTTACCTTCAAATTCAGAGAATATTTCCTTGTAGGTTTTCTCCATGATATTAGCCAGCACGTTTAAACGCCCGCGATGTGCCATACCAATAATAAATTCCTGTATGCCGAGTTGGGCCCCTTTTTGAATTACAGAGTCCAAAGCAGGTATTAATGCCTCCGCGCCCTCTAACGAGAAACGTTTTTGGCCTAAAAATTTCGTCCCTAAAAAATTCTCGAAAATAACGGCATGATTAAGCTTATCAAGCATGTTAAGCTTCTGTTCGGTTGAGAACGAGGGCGTATTACGCTTGCTTTCCATGCGGTCTTCAAACCATTTTATTTTTATGGGGTTGCGTATGTATTTGTACTCGGCACCTATCGACTCGCAATAGGTTTGCTCCAGCATATCGCGGATATCCCTTAATTTGGCAGAGCCCAGCCCAACTTCAACACCTGCATTGAAAACAGTATCCAGATCGGCGTCACTTAAACCAAAAGTTTCAAGTTCCTTACCGGGGAAATATTTTCGCCGTTCGCGAACGGGGTTAGTTTTAGTAAACAGATGCCCCCGTGTGCGGTATCCGTTGATCATGTTGAGCACATTGATCTCTTTTAAAAAATGTTCGGGAGTTTCTCCGTCTGTTGAAACCGGAGCCGGTGTTTCACGGCCAAAATCAAATCCTTCAAAAAACTTTTGCCAGCCAAAATCTATCGATTCGGGGTCTTGTTTATATGCTTCGTAAAGTGAATTAATATAGGCTGCGTTTCCGCTATTGATATAATTGAGGCGATCCATTTGAAAACCAATCTTAAAGATGGTACAAAAATAAGCATATCGGTTTAGAAACTTTGTAATTTATTTATAAAAGTTAACCATTGCTGTCAAAAAAAAGCAAGATAAAGAGGAACTATCAGGAAAATGATGGTAAAATTAATGCCTCAGCTTATGCAGGAAATCGCTTAAATAAGAAATCCCTTCAAAAAGTACGGCGAGTACTCCAATTATGATTGTATATTGTTCGAAAGGGTTCATAATTTTTGGTATTACTAAATTAGACATAATATTTTAGTAAATGTTACATCTGTCTGCAATTATTCTATAAAGTAACAGCATGGGCAAGGCTATTATTGGCATCGTACACATCAGGCAACCACGTTGTTATAAAATCACTTTTTGTATCAAGTTGAACCGCCTGCTTTGCCCCGGTAAAATATCGGTTATCCCTCGGATCGTTGCTTATCCCCGTTACAAATGACCAGTTGCCAAAGTTGCTCGCAGGGGAGTAATCAATCAGTTTTTCTTCGAAATAAGCAGCTCCTTTTGTCCAATCCACCTTTAACTGATCAACTAAAAACCCGGCTACAATTTGCCTGTTGTAGTTATTTATATAACCGGTAGCATTCAACTCATGCATGCTGGCATCAACAAATGGCACACCCGTATGCCCGGTTTTCCATTTTTCAAAAAGTTCGTCCTGACCAGGGGCCAGTCCCGGTGCTTCCTCTGTAGATCCTTCATGATTAAAAAACTGTTTCCCATGCTTTTTAAACATAAACCTAAAATAATCACGCCATAATAAGGCAAGTATCAAAGGTGAATTTGAAGCATGGCCGCCATTGCCGTATTTGGTCACCTCGCGGTAAACCCAGCGCTGCGAGAGGCAGCCCATTGATATCCAGGCCGAAAGTTTTGAGGAATGATCTGCTCCGGCTCCATGCTTTACCCCCTTGGGCACGATAGTTTGATCGCGGTTCTCAATGTATTGCTGCAATTGCTG
>JAQBOK010000295.1 GCA_028288085.1 Mucilaginibacter sp. | reverse complement strand
GGCACGGTTAATAATGGTTTGAGCTTGTTTGACCACAAAAGCAATACTTTTACCAATTTTAAACACCGTAACAATTTAAAAGAATCTTTATCAGGTAATAAAGTCACTATTATTTTTGAAGATAGCGAACATCGCGTTTGGGTAGGTACACAAGAGGCCGGGCTGAACCTTTATAACAGTAAAACAGGCACTTTCAAGCATTTTGTTCATGATGCGCACAATAGTAACTCTCTGGTAAACAATAGCATTCAAAGTATTGCCGAAGACGATAACCACAGCCTTTGGATCGGTACAGAAAACGGTGGCCTCAGCATTTATATGTATGACTGGGAGCAATTTTTCAGTTATGATCATGATGATGTTGATAATACCAGTTTATCCGGAAACTCGATAGATCAGATCCTGAAAGATAACCATGGCAACATGTGGATTGGTGCATACGGCGGGGGTATTAATTTATACAAGAAAAATACCAGCGATTTTGCACATTATAAACATAATTCTCTGCCTACAAGTCTTTCAAATGATTTTGTACTAAGCTTGTTCGAAGATGATAATTACAATATTTGGGTAGGCACAGATGGGGGCGGATTGAACCTGTTCAACCTTAAAACAGGAAAATTTACCGCTTATAAACATCAGGATGGAAATAAGAGCAGCATAAGCGGCAATAATATTCTGGATATTAAGGAGGACGATCAAAAGAATTTATGGATAGGTACCTGGGGTAATGGGGTGAGTATAATGAACCCGCAAACCCACACCTTTAAATCATTTAAACATGATCCTGCCAATCCATCCAGCCTCAGTGGCGATAATGTGTATGGCATTGCTCAAGGCCTTGATAAAAAAATATGGCTGGGTACGTTTGGCGACGGGCTAAATTTATACGATCCCAAATCGAATGGTTTTATTCGTTTTAAGAATAACCCTGATGACCCTAAAAGCTTAGGCAGCGACAGAATAAATTCGCTGTTGAGCGATAGCAAGGGAAACCTGTGGTTAGGGACTGATGATGCCGGTCTATGTCTTTTTGATACAAAAACCAACACCAGTATAAGCTTTAAGCACGATGATAAGAAAAACAGCGTAAGCAATAACACGGTGCTTGATGTTTATGAAGATCACCTGGGTAATTTATGGGTTTGTACGTTAGCTGGTTTAGATCTTTTTGATCCAAAAACGCATCATTTTACCGTTTATAAAACCAAGGATGGTTTACCAAATGATTACATACAGGCAATATTAGAAGATAACAAGGGCCAGCTTTGGATAAGCACCAATAATGGCATATCCATGTTTAACCCAACTACTAAGATATTTAAAAATTTCTCTACCGAGAGCGGCTTGCAGGCCGATGAGTATAAACAACATTCGTCACTAAAAAGCCGCACGGGCGCAATGTATTTTGGCGGGGTAAACGGGTTCAACTCATTTTTCCCCGATCAGATCTTTGAGGCCCCTTATGATCCGCCTTTGGTTTTAACAAAATTCCAGGTGTTTAATAAAGCGGTAGAAGCTGCTAAGGATGATAAAGACCCATCGCCATTAAAGCAGGATATCTCAGAAACCAAATCTATCAGGCTGTCACATGATCAATCTGTTTTATCGTTTGAATATGCTTCTTTAGATTACATGTCGCCTAATAAAAAAAGGTATGCTTACATATTAGAAAATTTTGATAAAGGGTGGAATTATGTAGAAGATAAAAACACGGCCGTTTATACCAATATCCCACCCGGCGATTATGTTTTCAAAGTTAAAAGCCAGAATAGTGCCGGCAAGTGGTCACGCTACATTTTAAGTTTAAAGGTTACCATTGTACCTCCGTTTTGGTTAACCTGGTGGTTCGAAACGCTTACGGCTGTTTTTGTTATTGGTTGTGTTTATGGTGTATACCGTTACCGTGTCCATAGCATTATTATACAAAAAGCACGGCTGGAGCGCGAGGTAGAAGAGCGCACTGCCGAAGTAATCCGCCAGTCGGACGAATTGCAGTCACAGTCCGAAAATTTACAGGCTTTAAACGAGGAACTGCAATCGCAATCAGAAGAGTTGCATTCAGTAAATGATGAATTGCTTTCCCAGTCGGAAGAATTACAGGCGTTGAATGAAGAGTTGCAGGCCCAGTCAGAAGAATTACAGGATCAAAAGAACCAGGAATTCCAGGCACGTCAGGAAGCTGATAAAGCCAACCAGGCCAAAAGTATTTTCCTGGCCACTATGAGCCACGAAATAAGGACACCAATGAATGGCGTAATCGGCATGGCTTCCCTGCTATCAGAAACTAAGCTGAACGATGAGCAGCGCGATTATACCGAAACTATTATCAACTGCGGCGATAGCCTGATGAGTGTGATCAATGATATACTGGATTTTTCAAAGATCGAATCCGGTAAAATGGATATTGAAGAAGAAGATTTCGATCTGCGCCAAAGTATTGAAGAAATAATGGATATGTTTTCGCAAAAAGCTGCGGAACAACGTCTCGACCTTATATACCAGATCGACTTTAACCTGCCGCGTTTTGTAATAGGCGATAGCCTGCGGCTTAAACAGGTTATCATCAACCTTATTAATAATGCCATAAAGTTTACCTCCAAAGGCGAGGTATTTATTAAGGTATTTCTGTCGCAGGCAAGTTCAAATGGCGATATGGAGATTGGATTTAAGGTGAAGGATACCGGCATAGGTATACCCGAGGATAAACTTTCAACCCTGTTTAAAGCATTTTCGCAAGTTGATTCATCCACTACACGTAAATACGGTGGCAGCGGGTTGGGGCTCATCATCAGCGAACGCCTGGTAAAACTAATGGGCGGCAACGTATGGGTAGAAAGCCGTGTGGGCGAAGGTTCCACCTTTAATTTTACCATTACCGCCAAAACAAGTACTAAACCATCTGCCGAAACGCAGCCATCACCCAATATGGCAAATCTTGCAGGTAAAAAGGTATTGCTGGTTGACGATAACCATACCAACCTTATTATTTTAAGATCGCAGATGGAACAGTGGAAACTGATACCGGTAACCTGTACATCCGCCCATGAGGCATTGGAGATCTTATCAGCAGATAAGGATTTTAGCCTGGTAATTTCTGATATGGAAATGCCCGAAATTGATGGCGCCGGTTTAGCCCGGTCAATTAAAGCCATGCCAAACCCTGTACCCGTAATTATTTTAAGCTCAATTGGCGATGCCAGCCGCAAAAAATATCCCGGGTTGTTCTCGGCTATACTCATTAAGCCGGTTAAGCAAAACCAGTTGTTAAAGAGTATTTGTGCCGAACTGGGCGACCGCAAAGAACTGGTGCAGTTAGAGGTAAAACAAGCCAATGTGCTCGATCCTGATTTCGCGGTACAATACCCGATAGATATTTTGGTGGCCGAAGATAACCCTGTAAATCAAATGCTCATAGCGCGTATACTGGTTAAATTAGGGTACAATGCTATTGTAACCAACAATGGTTTGGAAGCTTTAAATCAGATAAAAGAAAAATCATACGATGTAGTATTGATGGATATTCAAATGCCCGAAATGGATGGGTTCGAAGCCACAAAAAACATCCGCGACCTTGATATTAATCAGCCCTTTATTGTTGCAATGACCGCCAATGCCCTTTCAGAAGACCGCGACATTTGCCTGGCCCACGGAATGGATAGCTATATCTCAAAACCCATGAAGCTGGATGCCCTGGTAACTATCCTAAAAGAAGCCTACCAATCCAAAAAGGGTTCGGTGATGCTTTAAAAGTTAGGCCTTTCAATAAGTTTATAGGAGTTGTCACCGTTCGTCCGTTACCTTGTAACTATGCAAGGCGGACACACCACAAACTATGTCATTGCGAGAATACGAAGCAATTGCATACTATATAGATGCACAGTTCCCGCGATTGCCACGCTACGCTCGCAATGACATAGAGAAAAGCCAGCATGTCATTGCGAGGATACGAAGCAATCGCGAACTATACAGAGCGAAGATTCAAAGTTCGCGATTGCCACGCTGCGCTCGCAATGACATAGAGAAAAGCCAGCATGTCATTGCTGTAAGCAATAGCGTGGCAATCTCTACATAGGCAAGTCGGGGTGATTAGTGTTGCAGCAGAGTCGGTTGGTTTGGCTTCGGTTGTGGTTTATTGAATGCTCTGTCCGCTCATGGCCGCGGAGGGGCCTAGTCACTTTGACGCGTCAAAGTGACTAGCAATCATGAACA
>JAQBOK010000261.1 GCA_028288085.1 Mucilaginibacter sp. | reverse complement strand
TGACTATCGACTATGGACTGTGCCACCAGCACGATATGAAATTCGCAACTAAAGCTATACATGCAGGGCAGGAGCCCGATCCAACTACCGGGGCTATCATGACGCCCATTTATCAAACCTCTACCTACTGGCAGAAATCGCCGGGAGATAATAAGGGCTTCGAGTATTCGCGCGGAACTAACCCAACACGTAAGGCTCTGGAAGCATGTTTGGCTGCATTGGAAAATGCCCAATACGGTTTAGCTTTTTCGAGTGGTATGGGCGCTACAGATGCAGTGATGAAATTGCTTCGTCCCGGTGATGAAGTGATTACCGGCAACGATCTTTACGGTGGTTCATACAGGATTTTTACCAAAATATTTGCCAACTATGGTATTAAGTTTCATTTCCTTGATCTATCAAAACCTGAGATCGTTAATGAGTATGTAAATGATAAAACCAAATTGGTTTGGATAGAAACACCTACCAATCCAACAATGCAAATAATTGACATTGAGGCTATCGCTAAGATTACCCAAGCAAAGGGTATATTGCTGGCGGTTGATAATACATTTGCATCTCCTTATCTGCAAAACCCAATTGATCTGGGTGCTGATATTGTAATGCATTCGGTAACCAAATATATTGGCGGCCATAGCGATGTGGTAATGGGTGCTTTGATGCTGAACGACGAGGACCTTTACAAAAGGCTTTGGTTTATTTACAATTCCTGTGGGGCTACACCTGGTCCTATGGATAGTTTTTTGGTATTACGTGGTATTAAAACCCTGCACCTGCGCATGAAAGCGCATTGCGAAAACGGGCGAAAAATAGCTGAGTTTTTAAAAACTCATCCCCGGGTGGATAAAATATACTGGCCCGGATTTGAGGATCATCCCAATCATGATGTTGCCAAAAAACAGATGCGCGATTTTGGTGGTATGATATCCATCACCATTAAAGGTGCCGATCTGCAAGAAACATTTAAGGTAGCATCATCATTCAAAGTATTCTCGCTGGCAGAGTCACTGGGCGGGGTTGAATCCCTTATTAATCACCCGGTAACTATGACACATGCCTCTATACCAAAAGAAGAGCGCGAGAAAGCGGGTGTAGTTGATAACCTGCTGCGTTTAAGTGTAGGAGTAGAGGATATAGATGATTTGCTGGAAGACCTTTCTAACGCACTGGCTTAGTATCTGGTTATTAGTATCAAGTATCAAGATTTCCCCTAATTTTTTTACTTGATACTAAGTACTTGATACCCGATACTAAAAGATATGATTGAAAACCTTAAAGTATTTCTTGATTCCAAGGTAGCCCAATTCAATCGTCCTGAGTTTATTAAAAATGATCCGGTATCTATTCCGCACTTGTTTACTAAAAGGCAGGACATCGAGATTATGGGTTTTTGGGCGGCGATATTGGCATGGGGGCAGCGTGTTACCATCATCAATAAATGTAAGGAGCTGATCACTTTGATGGATGGTGCCCCTTATGATTTTATCATCAATCACGAAGAACCCGACCTGAAAAAACTATTGCATTTTAAGCATCGCACTTTTAACGACATTGATACTCTATATTTCATCTCTTTTTTCAGGTATCATTATAGTCAGTATGAGTCCCTGGAAGATGCATTTATACCCTTAAATTCTCCAATAGTTGGCAGCGAGGAATCTAATCGCAAGCAGATCCTTCATTATACTGGGGGTGGCAATTTGGTTATTGAAACTTATCTGAATCACTTTAGAAACTACTTTTTCTCTTTACCGGACTTCCCCCATCGAACTAAAAAGCACGTATCCTCGCCTTCGCAAAAATCAACCTGCAAACGATTGAATATGTTTTTACGCTGGATGGTAAGAAATGATAATTGTGGTGTGGATTTTGGTATCTGGAACGAAATAAAACCGGCAGATCTTATTATGCCTTGTGACCTGCACGTTGACCGTGTGGCACGAAAACTTAAACTGATCACACGCAAACAAACCGACTGGCAAACAGCAATTGAGTTGACCGAACGCCTGCGTGAATTTGACCCTGTAGATCCCGTTAAGTATGATTTTGCCTTATTTGGGTTGGGGATTGAGGAACATTTTTAGATTTTACAAATGATATCTGAAAAGGAAAGGGTAAATTAGTTTAATACTAAATTTTGAGTATGGATAACATTGATTTATCGGCCTTCCTTACCGGCAAATCAGAACACGCCTTAATGCTGTTCGACCATTTTATTAGTGAGTTGCAAAAGATGGGGCCTATTACTATTCATCCGCACAAAACAATGATTGGGATTGCTAATTCACACAAACGGGTAGCTTATATCACTCAAGCAGGGAAGAAATTTATTCATGTAGTGTTCCCGTTTAAAGAGCGGTACGATGATAATCTTTGTTTTCAGAAAATACAGCAGGTCCCCGGGAGGCGTGTACTGTACTATCATTTCAGGATGTTTCAAAAGGAAGATTTAAATGAAGAGGTGAGAGAATTTATGAGGATAGCCTATAACGGCTGAATTGATTATAAATACATCCCGCAGAATTTTAAATTTGAATTACTATTGGAGATTGATCACAACGATTATGATTGGTTTTGTTAGATTTATGTTCTGGAACACCTAACATGGATAACAAGTATAATATTGATGACATTGAACACCTGTCTGAATTTTTAGCCGGCAAATCCGGGCACACCTTAATGCTGTTCGATCATTTCATTAAGGAGTTTCAAAAAGCAGGGCCGGTTACCCTTCATCCTGCCAAAACGATGATTGGTGTTGCGAACTCTTATAAACGCATTGCGTGGATCACGCAATTGGGTAAAAATTTTATCCATGTGGTATTCCCGTTCAAGCAGCCTTATCCTGATAACTTATGTTTCCAGAAGATTGCCCAGGTTCCGGGGGATACGCACCAGTTCAATCATCATTTCAGAATGTTGCAAAAAGAAGATGTGAATGTGGAGGTGTTAGAGTTTATGCGACTGGCTTACAATAATAAATAAGATACAATCTCCTTAGGCTTCCTCCTTAAAAAACACCTTATAAAAATTCATTGCCTTACCTTCATCAAAACCTTTTTCAATCAGCTCCTTATCACCGTGGATGTAAATGTGAAAGTTCTTATCCAGCTTTAACACGCTTTTATAATCCCTTTGCTGCTTTTTTACTGCGTTGCCCGATATTTCAAAAGTATTGGCAATCGGACTATCAAATTCCTGCTCGAACTGGCTTTTATAGGTTTTAAATGACTCAATTGCTTCGGGGTTACCAATCACTTCGCCAGCAAATTCATCCATATCAAAGGTTTCCTTCTCCTTAAAGTATTTCATCGATTTGTTGAGCAAGTCAATTTTATCTGCTTTGCTCAAGTCAAATTCGTCGTCGAGCTTTTGGGTTACAAAATTCTTGTAAATTCCCAGAGCGTTGTTGGTTTGATTAAAGCTATCGTTACGTATCTTCAGCTGCAAAAATTCATCTTTCCAATAAGCCGCGGCATCCTGCCCACGGCTGGTATGATCAATAACGACTACTTTATATCCGTTTTCTTTTTCGATATTAAATATTAGTACGCCTTTATCAAGTTTATTAATGTTGATAGCATTTTCTTCATAATCAACCCCAAAGCCACCTTGTTCGGGATAGACCTTTAAATAGGTCTCTTTATTTTCTGATTTAAAAATACCTATCGCATCCAATGGATTGCCTTCTATCTGCACTTTCTTAAAATAAGCCACATATAATTCTCCCGGTTTTATATTGGGATGATTGGATACTTTGTAAAGGTGTTTGGCTACCTGTTCAGATATTTCGTGGAAACGGCTACTATCCTCAAATACCTGTGTGGTAAAGTGATGCAGTTCATTCAGGTTAAGTTCGCCGGTGCTGTGCATCAAGTGATAAACCTCGTTTGCTTTCTCAAAAGGTTTTAAAAAATATTGCATTAATAGCTGCGGGATCACCTCATCCTTAAATACAAGCGGTTGTTCGGATAAGGCATACAATTCGTTTTGCGATTGATTACCAATGTGATGGACGGAGACCGTATCCAGCGAAGCTTCAAAATAACTTACCATAATTCAGTATGCAAGTACGGGAATTTTCCTAAATGTATTTTAATGACTTTTTCCTAAATTTCAGATTGGTGCTTTTTCTGTCAGCTTTCCAATTCTTGGGTCGCCATGTGTGATCATTTCACAAACTTTAATCGCAGGTTCTTCGAAATCCTCCGTATCACGGAAGAAATAGCCAATTGCCATGTCTTTCGTCCTTATAAATAAAAAAGGAGCCCAGTTCCGGGATAATTTTTTTTCAGGCTTTGATGATGTTCCCTGCTGGTAGCTAACCATATTCCGTTTAATTCGGGTTGGTTATCTTGTTTACGCAGTATTAACATGATCCTTTTGCCCAAATAAATGTAGTGCATACCGAACATTTTTTTTACTATTATACTGGTTGGCAGATAATCAAACACAAATTCATATGGAACAGGCTTTGACATTTATCCGCAAAATTACAGTTTAATATTTTACACTGATTAAATAAAAAGATAGGCTTAAATAGCGACTTTTGTGGTTAGTCCATGAACTATAGTCAACAGGCTATGGCCCTGAAATTTATGTATGGACTATTGACAATGGACATACAAAACTCAAAACGTACAACTCACAACTCACAACCTGAAGAAACTATTGTTGCCCTTGCTACGCCAAACGGAATTGGTGCTATTGGCGTGATCCGTTTATCCGGTCCGGATGCTATTATTATTGCCAATAGTGTTTTCAAAGGCAAGAACCTGACCAAACAGGAGTCTCATACCATACATTTTGGGCAGATTGCAGATAGTGACGTAGTGTTGGATGAAGTGTTGGTTTCGTTGTTTATTGCGCCAAGATCTTATACGCGCGAAAATGTGGTGGAGATATCCTGTCACGGGTCAAATTATATTATTGAATCTATTATAAAACTGTTTATAAAGAATGGAGCCCGTTCTGCAAAACCGGGCGAGTTTACCTTAAGGGCATTTTTGAACGGGCAGCTTGACCTATCGCAGGCCGAAGCTGTCGCTGACCTGATCGCATCTAATTCAAAAGCATCGCAGCAGGTAGCTATGAAGCAATTGAGGGGTGGGTTTAGTAACCAGCTACAATCTTTACGTGATCAATTGGTTCAATTTGCTTCCTTAATTGAATTGGAGCTCGATTTTTCAGAGGAGGATGTGGAGTTTGCCAATCGTAACCAGCTAAAGCAATTAATATATGATATTACAAAATTAATAGGTCGGCTGATAGCGTCTTTTGAGTTGGGGAATGTCATTAAAAATGGAGTAAATACAGTGATAGCTGGTCGGCCAAATGCCGGTAAATCAACACTTCTAAATACGCTTTTGAATGAGGAGCGTGCCATTGTAAGTCATATTCCGGGAACCACACGTGATACGATAGAAGAGGTACTAAATATCAATGGCATCAATTTCAGGCTCATCGATACAGCAGGTATTCGAGAAGCCACGGATACCATTGAACGGATGGGAGTAGAGCGCACCATGGAAAAGATCAGGCAGTCGGCTCTGCTGATCTATGTTTTTGATGCATTGGAGATCACCACAGAAGAATTGAACAACGATATTAAAAGCTTACAAAAGCCCGGCATTACAATGCTGGTTGTGGCCAATAAAATGGATCTGTTAAAGTCGGAATCCGGAATAGCGAATGTGGAAATACCTCAATTAAAAAATCCCGCATCTGAGCTTCTGCAACCTGCATTCATTTCCATTTCTGCAAAGGAAAAGCAACATATTGATGAACTGAAGAATAAAATTTATAGCGCAGCAGTTAAGCACCAGCTTAGCGGGGATGAAACCTTGGTTACCAATGTTCGCCACCTGGAGGCACTTCAAAAAACAGAGTCGGCATTGATTCGTCTTTTGCAGGGAATAGACACACAAGTAACTTCTGATTTTTTGGCGATGGACATTAAACAGGCCCTGCATTATTTAGGCGAAATAACCGGTGCAGTTACTACGGATGACCTATTGGATAATATATTTAGTAAATTCTGTATCGGAAAGTAAATAGCCAAAATCAAACAATTTTCCCGTAAAGTTAAATACATAAACTACTTAAATACAACTATTTAAGCAGTTTTTTGTTTGCGCTCAAATTTGGAATTTTACCATCATTTTGATTAAATTTGTATCTGATTTGTACCTCAAAATGTAGTTTGTACCTCATGTCCAATTTGTGGGAGAAATTACTGGACAAATTTAAACACTTTATAACACTATTAAGTAAAAAGGGACACAATTAACGGTATGAGTTCTAATATAAAAGTTACCCGGATATGCCAGTTTTGCGGACAGGAATTTGAGGCCAGAACCACCGTGACAAAATTTTGTTCGCATGTTTGTTCCCGCCGGGCTTATAAGGCGGCGGTGCGCGATCAAAAAATTGAAAAAAGTAATAAAGAAGTCACCGCAACCAAGGTCACAGCGCTCGAATATTTGAAGTTGAAAGAGTTTCTGACGGTACGGGAGGCGGCGACCATACTTAATAGTTCCAGGCAAACAATATATACTTTAATAAACTCCGGAAAGATAAAGGCGTCGAACATCAAATTGAAAAAGACGCTGATCAGGAGAGAGGAAATCGACCGGTTGTTCATTCCTGAACCAGTTGTGCCCGTAGTACCTGATATTCAGAAGGTGGTTCAAATTGAAGCTTGTTATCATATGGCTGAAATACAAGAGAAATATCATATTTCTGAAAAGGCGCTTTTTGAATTAATTAAACGCAATAAGATACCCAAATTAAAAATGGGTAAATACGCTTATGTGCCGAAGGAAAGGATTGATCAACTATTAAAATAGATGAGTTATGGCGAAGGTTACGATAAGAAAAAGATCAGTTACCAAAGGAAGGACAGCATTATACCTGGACTATTATCCGCCTTTACCACATCCCGACACCGGCAAATTAACCCGGCGGGAGTTTTTGCGGATCTATCTTTATGATAAACCCAAAAGTGAATTGGAGCGGCAGCATAACAGGGAATCACAAAAACTGGCAGAGCATGTCCGGGCAACCAGGCAGCTTGAAATCCAAAACCATGAATTTGGCTTTTTATCGGATGAAAGACGTAATGGCAGCTTTACCGAATTTTTCAGGCAGATATCGGCTCATAAAACGGGCAGCAATTCGGATAACTGGAATATGGCCTTAAGATATTTCATTGATTATGCCGGCCAGGATTTCAGGTTCTCGGACCTGACCGAATTATTTTGCGAGGATTACAGGGAATATATGCTTACCGGTCCTGCAATTGGTCAGCGGAACAAATCCATATCTACGAATACCGCGGTAAGCTATTTTGGGAAATTCCGGACGGTTTTGAAAAAGGCTTATATGGGGGGCCTGATCAACAAGAACTATTACGAATTGACCCCGGCAATAAAAGATGAAGAGACTCACCGCGAGTTTTTGACGATCGATGAATTCCAGAAGCTGGCAAAAACTGAGGCATCAAATGAATTGATCAAGCGGGCTGCGCTGTTCTCCGGTCTGACTGGCCTGCGGTTTTGCGATATAGAAACCTTGATCTGGTCGGAAATAAGGGGAGAAGCGGACAATTATTATATTCAGTTCCGTCAGGAAAAAACGGCTGGGGCTGAAGTATTGCCCATCTCCAATACGGCCTTTTCATTGTTAGGCGAGCGGGCCGGCCTTCAGGAAAAGGTCTTCAAAGGCCTGAAATACGCCCAGGTTAAATTAATGCTGTTGAAATGGTTAGCTAAAGCGGGTATTAGAAAGAATATCACCTTCCATAGTTTCAGGCATACCTATGCAACCTTACAACTCGCAGCCGGTACCGATATTTTCACGGTATCCAAGATGCTGGGCCATCGTAATGTGAAGACCACGCAGATCTACACTAAAGTGATTGATTCGAAGAAAAAGGAAGCGGCTGACAGGATCAAATTAGAACTATTTTAAATTTTGCGATACGCTTTTCTCTTCCGGTGAAAAGCGACTCTTCCCCGTGAAATCTGTTGGTCGGCGCGGGCCGCAATTTCTTCGTTGCTTAGCTTTCGCGAGCTTTTAATCCAATTGATGAGTTCAGTTTTATCAAAATATAGTCGCCTTCCTGGTTTAAGTGCAGGGATTTCACCCCGGCACACTTTAGTGTAAATTGTACTAACCGACAAATTCAAAAATTTAGATGTTTCATGGACGTCCATGAGCGCATGATTTTCATCCGGTGAATTAACATTATGTT
>JAQBOK010000255.1 GCA_028288085.1 Mucilaginibacter sp. | reverse complement strand
CCATAGCCAAAACAGGTGATGTTAAAAATGGATATTCGGCTTAAGTATTACTTAACGCAAAGGCATTTACGTCGCTTGCATTATAAACGTCTAACTTGATTGAACCGTTTGTGGCAAGAGCCGATACATGCAGGTTTTCTGAGAATGCAGCTTGTAAGAGGCATCCGTTCAATAAGTGACTTACTGAAAACTGATCACTAAACGTATCCCCCGCCAACGTGAAAGAATCGACACTCGAAAATATATAACCCGTTGGATGAATGCCCGTATCCTGCGTAGCATCACCTTTGTAAACATCAAAGCTAAAACTGGCGAAATTGCGCGGATGTAAAGCTTTAAAGCTAAGAATTATATTCTGAGTTGAATTAGTATATTTAATGAATCCGCAGCTGCCGGATAAAACGCCTGTATCCGATTCCGCATTATTGATATGTGCAGTGCAGTGTGCATTATCAACACGTACCAGCATGGTATAATTATGGGCAAGAGGCCCGCTCATATTCACATAAGGCGTTGTTGGATCCTGGGAGGCATCTAAATTACTTATTTGTGATATTTGAAAAGTTCTGGGGTCAACATCTGTTACCACAAAATTATTACTTGCGTCATATTTCCCAAGTTCCAGATCAAAGCGGTACAGGCCATCTCCTGGTAGGGAAGTGCTGTCAACTGTCGCGCTTGTCCAGAATATATCTCTCCAAAACAACTCGTGACCAGGATATAAAGTTGTAATTGTTGATTCCAGGTTTATGTTCTGGTTGGGGATACGAAACGCAATATTACCACCGCTTCCCTCGGGCGCTATACTAAGACTATCGGGGAGATAGCTAAACGTACCAACTTTAACCAGATATTCTCTTTTTACATTAGTACCTGCATTTAAAATTGTGGTGGTTAGTGAACCGGAAGGGATCATGTGCAGCGTCTCGTCATATACACGGGTTGCTTTCCAGCGGAAATGGGTTACACCAACACCCGAGCTATAAATATTTTCACCTACAAATACCTCAAGATTTAATGTCTCGCCAAAGGGACTTATGTAATTAGAAATACCCAGGGCATCTGTACAGCCTACATTCGGGAAATTTGTTGACTGCACCAACTGGGTATGCGCCAGATGCTGCTCAATATGCAGAGCACCCGCAGAGCTGCCTATTGACCTGAACCAGAATGCATCACCGGGCCCTCCGGAACCACAATGGCATGGGTCAACGCGGGAATCGGTTATAGTGACATTTATATCGGTACCACAGCTATAGTTCCACCAGGTGTTGCACGGAAGCGCGGGCTTATAAACCGTTACCCAGTTGCCGCCAATATAAGCCTCAACCCAAATATAAATGTTCAATGGTCCATCTTCACTAAAGGTGTTTTCCCACATTTCAAAATGGCCATTGCAGTCGGTATATACAATAGTATCCTCATCACAGGTGTAAATATATGGCCAATAAATGGGCCAGATACATAAATAAGGATATATCAGGTCGTGAAAATCGATCATCGTCTTGCGAATGATATCTACTGAGCCTGTACTTAGGGCGCTTAAAACATTTTCGGGCAGTGGTGCGGGTGAATTAACCCTTGCCGCATTTGCAGTGGAATTAATTTTTACCGCATTCCGGGCGTTTGTATTTTTTAGCGATAGCGAACTTAAAGGCAGGTTTACTTTGGTGCCGCTAACCGGACCTATCGGATCAGGTATTGGTATCGTTGGCCCTACCACAGGTACAGTATGCAAGTCAATAATTTTCTGACCTAGTTCAACGATCACCCATGGAGGTATGCGGCGATAGTAAATGGGTATGTAGGGCCATATCAATTCCGTTTCCACTTCGCAAATATGCACACGCATATCACACAATTGAAGGTTGGTCCATTCCCCGCCGATATAGAAATACTTGTTTACATGACCGGTAATAAGGCAGTTGTAAAATGGTATATGCCCTAATATCCCTGAAGGGACACGATTTACGGAAATTACACTATCGCTAAAATTCTTTACTGCCTCGTAAGCATTAGCTTTTAGTAACATACGCTCATTGATTTTTTTGGCTGATACCCTTTCGCCGAGGTTTGGAGCGATATATACTTTATTGTTCCCATCAAGCATGTCTTTGCTTGATTTTAATTGCGCCTCTGTTCCATTAAAGGCAGCATGTTCAATTACCTTCCCCCCTGAGTCTACTACGTAAACCCGCAGGTCTTTTGTTTGTTCAGCACCGGGGTCGTGCAAGAGTTTTACAATTACCGGGCTTTGGTTTGATTTTTCACTTTTCATGATTTTTTTATTTATGGTATGATGAAGTTATAGGTTATTCCACTATTCATCACGCGTAAAAACCCGCTTTTTATATAGTGGAAACACGCTTTCCGTTATAGTGAAAACACCTCCGCATCAGGATGTTATCCCAGTATTACCATATAATTAGTTTGGCTTTAGTGCTGTTTAATAGGATTAGGACCCATATGCCCTTTAAAAAATCTTAAAATAAATTTGCAACATGCTAATTATTTTAGCATATTTATACCCCCTCAATATTTAACGGAATGAAGAGTTATTTGGATCTGATGATGGTGCTATCGCCACCCGGAAATATTAAAGAGATAATAGAAGTACATAAGCAGGCTGCTGCTAAAATAATTGGCGCTTATGAAAGTCAGCATTCCATCGCGCATATTTCTATAACATCCCTGCCGCGGCAAAAACCCTTTATGATTGAGCATAATTTATTGTTCCTCGAGAATAAGTTAAAAACGCTGCCCCCAATTGATTTAACCATTGATGGCTTTGACCATTTTAATCATGGCGAAGCATTTCGCACCATTTATGCCAGGATCAGGTCGTCACCGCAAACAGCTGCATGGTTTAAGGAATTAAAGAAAATTTTGAACTTAAAGGAATATCTCGTACCCCATATTACCATTGCCCGCAATATCCCTATAGATTCTTTTAACCAATTATGGCCGCATTTTAAGCCTGTTAAATTGGTGGCTGATTTCAGGGTTGAGAGTTTAACCCTTTTACACAGAGAGGCATTTGCCTCGTTTGCCAAATGGGGAATTTATAAAGAGTTGCCTTTTGAAAGCAAGTTGAAACTTGAAGAAATAAAACCCAGGCGCAATTTGATCGATCTTAGAAAAGAGGTTACCCTCAAAAACCAACAGATCAGTCTTTTTTAGCATAGAAATCCCACCCCGGTTTAATCTATTAATCCATTGTCAATCTGCGCATAGCGAAGAATGTTTTTCTTATTTCAGTCAGCATCATAAGGGCAATTATACCTTTTTTAACATTTTTTTAACCTATTCCAACCTTTTATCTATATTTGTGCCGGGGTAAGTCTTTTACGACCAGCTCCTCTTGAACTCCCCCAGGGTGGGAACGCAGCAAGGGTAGAGGGTTGTAGCGGTGCGATAAAAGTAGCTTACCCTTTTTTTATTTTCCTCCAGGGGCAGGAAATTCTTTCCAATCATTTTTTTGTAATCTTCACTGATCTTATGCTTATTTCTTCGATCTATTTCGCTTAATTAGCATAAATAGTTGGTTTGCTATGGAAATAAAGCTGGAACGGCGAAGAAACAACATAGGGTCGTTTTACATTGATAACAATGGTGATCGCCTGGGCCATATGGATTTCCTGATCACAGATGGCGTAATGAAAATTTACCATACCGAAGTAAATCACCAGCTACAGGGCAAAAACATGGGTTTAAAACTGGTGGAAGCCGGTGTAAATTTCGCCCGCGAAAATAAGCTAAAGATATTACCAACATGTACCTTCGCGCGGTCGGTTTTTGACAGAGTGAAGGAATATAAGGACGTGCTGGTGGAATAACAAACCCTGTCATTGCTATAAGGCACGAAGCAATCGCGAACTGTACAGGGCGAACATGCATAGTATGCGATTGCCACGCTATCGCTCGCAATGATAAAAAAATTAATAAAAAACATTTAAAATGCTCGATATATTC
>JAQBOK010000249.1 GCA_028288085.1 Mucilaginibacter sp. | reverse complement strand
CCATGCGCGTAAAACTTTAGCTTCGGCTATATATTTCTTTTTAATATCTGCGCTTACGCTTTTAACTGTTTCAATGTTTGCAATTACATCGGTAGCTTTTGCTACATAGCTTATATACGGATAGGTTCCGTTACTGGCACCCTGGTATGTAGCCGGCCCGAAAGTAAAATTTATTATGTTTATATCCCTGTCTGTAGAGGCTTCATCAGTTGTCAACATGCTATGCAGCAGGTATGTTTTAGTATCCGCATTGTAAAGAGAGGCATTCGTATTACCGTTACCAAGGTCAACCTGGTTCCAGTTTGAAGAAAAAGGGCTATAAATAGTAATCACCGCCGCATTTATATCTGCCTCGGTTTTGTAAAAATTACCCGGCGATATCTGGCTGTAAACCACGGAGTCAAGGGTTTTTTTACACCCAGAATCCGTTACAATAAGCGCCAAACACGTTAACAGTAGCATAGGGTACTTTGCCAAGTCAAAATTTTTGTTTTTAAAGGTTTTCATATATTTTCTATTTTTAAAAATTTGCGTTTATTCCGAATGTGATCGACGTAGCCTCTGGGTAAGGGTTCATTTCCGTTAATTCAGGATCGTAGCCTTTGTAATTGGTGATGATAGCGAGGTTTTGCAGATCAACAAAGAGTCTTAATGACTTTATAAAAGACTCTTTTACAGGTAATTTATAACCCAAAGTAATATTTTTCAACCGCAGGAAATTAACAGTCTGTCCGTAAAAATTATTTACCTGGGTTGGATTGTTACCAGTATATGGATTGGCCGCGTAACCGGGATATATACCTTTCGGATTATCGGCGGTAAATATATTGGCGGCAGCAGTCAGGGTATTTTGCGCATTAGGCAGGTTTATAAGCGTAGAATCGTAAAATGGGGCATAATTATTAACCTCGTACATTCCAAAACTGCCATACATAAATACATACAGGTCGAAATTTTTGTAAGTGAATGTATTCCCAAACCCCAACGAGAACTTTGGGTCTTGGTTACCCAGTTTTACTACGTCGTTAATATCCAGCTTGCCGTCATGGTTTTGATCAACATAAATAATGTTACCTAATTTGGCGTTTGGCATGTACGACGGAATTTGACCTGTGTTGTGAATGATCCCTTGTGCTTGCCATCCATATACCTCTCTTATCGGATCATTAAGGCCAATATATGACGCTAACGGCGTTTCGGGATTCCGTTCAACCCAGGAATTTTTGTAAGATGAAATATTAAAGTTGCTGGTCCATTTCAAATCACCACCCGTTATGTTTTTTGAAATTAAAGAGAATTCAATACCCCGACTCCGGGTTTCACCGACGTTTGTAACTACGCGCCCGACTTCGTTATTAACCGGCAACGGATCATAATCAATCAGATTTGATGCCGTTTTCTGGTAGATATCCAATGACCCTGTTAAACGGTCATTAAAAAACCCATAATCCAGACCTACATTAGTGGTTTTATCTGTTTCCCATGTTAAATTAGGACTTGCAATTTGCGTTAAGGCGACTCCGGGAAGATTGGTAGTGCCAATTACATATTGCGGACCTGTTCCGTATAGCGGTAGTGCGTTAGTACCTAAAATAGGTGAATTGCCCGAAGTTCCGTAGCCTACCCTTAATTTAAGGTTTGAAACAACTTTTGAGTCTTTAAGAAAATCCTCTTGGGCAATGCGCCATCCAAGTGAAGCACCGGGGAAGAATCCATATTTTTTATTCGGAGCGAAATAACTTTCACCATCCTCGCGGCCGGTCACTGTTAACAGGTATTTATCTTTGTATGAATAATTGAACCTGAAATACCCCGAAAGTTTTACCAAATCAGGATTGCGGTTGGAGAAATCAAAGCTCTGGTCTTTGTTACTTGCGATTCCCACATTATTGTAACCAAGTGCATCGGTAAAAAAACCAACTGCTTCAAGCCCGAAATTGGTGTTGGTACTTTTGTAGTAACCTAACCCGCCAACTGCCGAAAAGCTATTATCCTTAATCTTTTTATTATAAGTCAGGTAGGATTCCGCACTGTAATTATCAATTTGATTACTGGCCAACTGAGCCATGCCATCCGGCAATTGATAATTTTGTGCTTTTGCTGGTAAATAAAAATTTAACTGACCCGATTGTTTGTCAATACCTACAATCGTATTCCACTTCAAATCATCTGTAATTTTAACTTCAATATTTGGCGATGCTATAAAGCGGTTTGTAGTGGTTTGATTTTGAATGATGAAAAACGCCGCCGGGTTAGTTATCAGGTTGTTATAGCTTTTAGTGTAGCTGCCATCGCTGTTATAAATACCAATAGTTGGTGCAAACGTATAAGCGGCTTGTAACAGATTATATTTTTCAGCACCGCCGCCACCATTTGCTCCGGTGGTAGCATTATCACTATTTATCTGGCTGAACGTTAAATTCAAGGAGAACTTTACCCGATCACCCAATTGCTGGTCAATATTTACCCTGCCTGAATAACGTTTAAAATCAGAGTTTTGAAGTATGGCTTTATTGTCGTAATAACTAAATGATGTGAAAATTTTCGTTTTATCGGTACCGCCGGAAACCGAAATATTTTGCTCATCAATTGAGCCGTTTCTTAATGCAAGTCCAAGCCAATCGGTTCCTTTACCTGCGGCATTTATTTGAGCCTGAGAAAACATCGGCGTAAATGGTAACACAGATCCGGGAGCAGCATTGCCATAAGGGGCAAGGTTGTTATCATACAAATATCTATCCTTGGACAGCCTGTCCTGTTGTGTTTCAAAGCCGGTGGCGTCTAACAAGTCAAAATACTTTTTAGGGTCTTGTATGGTATAACTTCCACTATAGCTAACTACGGCTTTCCCTTGTTTACCCCTCTTTGTAGTAATCAAAATTACACCATTTGCAGCGGCGGCACCATAAATGGCTGTAGCACTGGCATCCTTAAGTACATCCACACTTTCAATATCTGATGGATTGATGCTGCTGAGGGGATCCTGGTCCACACCGCCATTAAAGCCGATGTCCTGGCCATTTAAAGACGGTGCGGCCGAAGCATTGTTGGTTATAGGTACACCATCAATAACATAAAGCGGCGAATTGGCGCCGTTTGGGGAAAGCGAACCACGGATGCTAACTGTTAACCCACCGCCTGGCTGGGCGCTCCTGGATGACAACGTTAAACCAGCCGCCTGTCCTTGCAGCATATTATCAATGGATGTCAC
>JAQBOK010000196.1 GCA_028288085.1 Mucilaginibacter sp. | reverse complement strand
CTAAAAACATGCCACAAATGAAAATTATTTTTTATCCAAAAAACGGGCAAAAAAGGAATTTATTGAAATCCAAAATTTACAACAAAAGAACGTGCAAATTTTATTTTTTTCGATAGTTTAATTTAAGACAGTAAAAAATCCAGCCTGTCAAAAACAATAAATTCTTTTTACAAAAAAATCACAAATAAGTAATAAAAATAAATGCCTTTTGAAATAATATAAGCACCAAAACCAAATAAATTGATAAAATATGCTCAAATACACCTTGTTGAGGTGCAAAAAAGAACACATTTGGCATGTTATAGTAAAAAATAGCCCCGATTTACCTAAATCCAGACTGCATCTTGAACAAAAGAGACAATTTGACAATTTGTCATAAAAAGTGACAAACTTCAATTTACTGACAAAATGCGTGTAAAAAATAACTGACAAAATACTGCCAAAGTGACAATCAGGGTAAATATCCTATCTAAAACCTTTGGTTACCCCTATGCCAAACTTAAACTGGTATTGCTCATTGTACATTGAAAATTAATAAGTAAACCCTTCCTTTTTATGATTCGTTATCGGGTACACAGATTCTTCATATCTGTTAATAAAAACATATGCAACCTATATAACTGGAAGATCAGCTATTATCATGATGACTTATCGCATTCATTCCAGATCATTTTCCCAGCACACCGCTAAGTTGACGTGTCGGTAAAATAAACATCACATTATTTATTACCGCATTTTCGATAAAAGCCAATGCTTAATTAACTACTGTAAAAGTATATCAAGATATTAATGAGCTATTTATAAAAATGTTATAGTTACATTTATGTAAACTTAAATATCATGTCGGCAACGCATTTTATCCTCTCGGCTATTTGCATAGGCTTTGCAAACACCTGTATCGAATGGTTTTTCATTGGCTTTTTGTTTCACAAATACCAGGCTCTTACCCCTCAAACCTGGCGTCCGGAAAGCAACGCGAGTTATATGTATAGTACCCTGTTATCGTTTTTATTCGGGGCGCTGTTTACCCTTTTTTATTTAAAAATAGGTTGGCACTATGTACTTCCCGGCAACTTATGGTCACATCTTAAATTAGGGATTATCTGTTTTGCGTGTTTTAGTTTTGTTTCAGGTATCAACAATGCGGTTTATATCAACTACGATAAAAAATTTGTGGCTGGCACACTGATTGCCTCATGCCTTAGCTATCTATCGGCAGCAGTTATTGTAAGCTTGTTTTATTGGAAATAATTAGTCTCAGATATCCGGGGCACCCTATAAAAATGACAACGAATTCCCGCTTGGTATATGTGTTGTTTTTATACCCGGCACCTTTTCCCTCAGCCAGTTCAGCATAAATTCCGAGCCGCCTTCTTCGCTGGCAATGTGGCCCAATAGCACCAGGGATATATTATCACCTTTTGCACGTGCATCACGTACATATTCTGCAGTTTCCCATTCAGATATTTCGCCGCAAATCAAAACCTCGGGCTTATACTTACCAATGGCCTGTATTTGCATCCGCCCCCCTGCAGCACCTGGCATAAATAATACATGAGTGCAGGCTTTTTCAGCATCGCCTATATATCTTACTTTTTCAATAAGCAGCTTTTCCTTCACGTGGCCTATAATATCTTTTAAACTTGTTGCCGGCAGGGTAATAATATTGGGTAAATCCTTATCAGCATATTTTTGCCACTCCAGCTGTGTCAGTACCCCTTTTGTAACCCCGTCCGGTTTCAACTGGTGGATATCATCATGGTTTCGCCACACCGCTATGTTATGCTGTTTTAGCAAATCAGCTTTGTATTGGTACACATCATCATTCTGAAGCCATGAGGTATCGTCGGTATGGTTGTAAAATGTAGGCTCATGAGCAATAATAAAATTAGCACCCAAATCAATAGCCTTGCGAATAATATCAATAGTTGCAAACATAGTAGTAACAATACCAGTTACCACCGTATCAGGACTACCAGCCTTAAGAGTATCAACCGTACCTGGAAACGGTGCACCGTGAACCTCTTTGATAAACAGATCCATAATCTGCTTCACTGTGTACGTTTCATTCAGTTTAATAAAACCCGAAGCCCTGCTTACCACCGGCAAAGACAATATCACACCTGCTCCTACTGCTGTTGAAACATTGTAAATAAATTTTCTGCGGCTCTGGCCGCTGTTATCTATGGATAAGTTTTTTTTAGGCATCATAATTCAGTTGTCTTTAACCAAATTTAATATTTTATCAGCGAACTACTTTCATCATCAAGGAATAATACGGCATGCTCGTGCCTGCGTAAAACAGTGGCTGGGCATTGTTTACTGATCTTATTATATAAAGTATGATAAACCGCCTTTGCCTTGCTTTTCCCTGGAACGATGCAATAGATATATTTTCCGGCCATCAAGGCTGGCACCGTAAGGGTAATGGCAAGCAACGGTACATTGTTCAACTTATTAAAACAGCCATCATTTACCTGCTGCTGCCTGCATTCGAAATCAAGGTCTACTATTTTTACCTTCAACGGATCGTTAAGATCAGCCACATGCGGGTCATTGAAAGCAATATGTCCATTCTCGCCAATACCCATGCATACTATATCCGTTGGATATTTAAGTAACAGGTCAGCATAACGGCCGCCTTCTGCCATTGCATCCGGAACATTGCCGTCAATATAATTCACCGTATGAAAGGGCACATGCCCAAATAGCTTTTCCTTTAAAAAAGACCCAAACTTTTGCGGTGCATTTTCAGGTAATCCGATGTACTCATCCATGTGAAAAGCATTGATGCGGTTCCATTCTACATCTGTTCGGGCCACAAAAGCCGCCAAAAACTCATTTTGTGAAGGTGCCGCGGCAAATATCATATTAACAAACTCCTGCCCGTTTAGCAATTGGGCAATCCTATTTGCAACTATATCAGCAGCTGCATTACCCATGTCAAGTCTTTTGGGATATATTCTCACTTCCAACTCTTCCGTCCTTAATTCCCTGATCATAAATTTTTATACACTATTTTGCCATTGATGATAGTAGTATCGATATTGATATCTTCATCAAATATTACCACATCGGCGTCCATCCCTAGCTCTAATGACCCTTTTTTGTCATTGATCTTCATAATACGTGCCGGCGTTTCTGATGCCATTCGCACAGCTTCAATTAGTGGCACCTCTGCAAGTTTAATAATATTTTGCACTAACTTGTTAAAAGTAGCAACACTTCCTGCAAAAGAATTGCGATCAGGCATTTTGGCTACACCATCTTCCACTATAACCTTGATACCATCCTTAAGGCTTCCCAAAATACTTTCGCCGGGCGGCATGCCTGCGGCGCGCATGGCATCTGTGATTAAAGCTATCCGATGAGACCCTTTTATTTTATAGATCAGTTTTAACAGAGGCGAAGGTAAATGTATCCCATCCGCTATGATCTCTACGTCCATTTCATCTATCAGGTAGGCACTTTCAACAACGCCCGCATAACGAAAAGCGTTTCTTCTTGTTACCCCAGACATGGCCGAATAAAAGTGTGTAGCAAGGGTGTAACCGTTATTGAAAGCTTCTATTACATCCTCATAGATAGCATCGGTATGTGCAATTGCCGGCAAAATGCCTTTACATACCATGTAACGGCCAAATTCTATCGCGCCCTTTAATTCAGGGGCTGCGCTCCACCTTTTTATCGATTTTGAAGCTAATAATATCTCTTTATATTCATCAGGATCGGGATCACGTATGTATCTCGGGTCCTGGGCGCCGCGCTGATTTATAGCAAAATAAGGACCTTCAATATGGATACCTATAAATTGTGCACCGTTTGTATTCACCCTGTTTGCATCATCATAAATGTTGAGCGTTTTAAGCAGGTCAGTTTTTTCACAGCTTAATGTAGTGGGCAGCATAGCAGTAGTGCCGTATTTTGCGTGTAAGTTCGCTATTCCCAGAAAAGCATCTATAGTATTGTCCATAAAATCATGCCCGCCACCGCCGTGCACATGGATATCAATAAAACCTGGAGATACAAACTTGCCGTGAGCATCTATCTCTGTAGCATTCGGCGTATCAATATTAGAACTGCTTATCTCAATGATTTTACCATCTTCAATAAACATGCTGCCTTTTAAAATCCCTTTGGGAGTTATCAATTGCCCGTTAACTATATTCAATCGCATGATCTATTTTTTACGGGACAGGCGCTGATACAACAAACGAATTTTAACATTTCGCAACTCATTTTCCTGTGCCAATTCAGCAGGATACAAATAGTCTTTATTTAACACGATAAAACGTTTATCCAACTCATTACTCGTCGCCATCAGACTTTTTAACTGGGTAAGTATTTTGTTCAGATTAAACGCATTGGCGTTGATCATTTTTTCGATTGCCTCGTACTTTAAATAATGTATTCGGATATCTGTCATCAAACGATAATGTTCAAATTCCTGCAAGTTTCTGGTTGGTTGGAGTGAGTTTAGTGTTTTAGCTACCCGATTGGTACTATCCAGCAATTGATTTATTGATATAGGTTTGGGGGCCACTACTTCTCCCTGCATTACCTGGTAGGGCGCCGCTTTTAACGCTTTCCAGAATACTGCGGATTGCTGTTGATTAAAGCCATACTGCTTTTTACAATAATCGGTTACGAACATTTCGATATCAAGTGGTTTAGGCGACTTTATACTTTCGATATAGGCGGCTAACAGTATATTAAAGCCGCTTATTGGATAAACATGCCTTATCGCATACAGGTCGGTAATATTTTCGTCCGTTTCAAAAACAGACGAATAAGCACCAGAAGTAGACCAGGAGGTCATCACAATTCCCTTATAGCCTAAATCCCTCGCAACCGGAACAAAATTCCTGATATTGTTAAAATGTTTTTCCCACTGAGTCAAGAAATAGTTATCCGGGTGCGAGCGCAGTGCCGGCGCTCCCCATATTTCATAACCACTTTCCATCAGTTTTTGATGATCTCCAAAGTTGTTCATGCTCCAGCCGTAGTTCCAATCTACCAACACTGTCCCTTTCGGAAGCAGATTGATGGCTTCTGGATATTTCATCGCGATATCTGCCCACAAAACCGGCCGTTTACCTAGCTTGATCACAATATTGCACAGCATTCGGATATAATCAATATACAGTTTTGATTTTCCCTCTTTTGCTACCATTAATTTGCACCGCTCATCATGTCCGAGTAAGTAGGTTTCATCTCCTCCAATATGAATATACTTTGAAGTATGGGTTGATGCCAATTCGGTATAGAGATCTGTAAAAAGAGCGCTATCCTGTTTGGTTTGCAGCGGGCAAACCTGCGAGTAATCCTTTTGATCTTCACGCAGTTCCTTGTACTTTTCATTCCGCAAAATATACTCCACATGCCCGAAACTTTGCTGCAACGGGATTACATCAATACCTAAAGTATTACAGTATTTTACAAAGCCCACAATCTCGGCTTTAGTATAAGCATAGCGGTTAGGGATAAGCGGATGCTTCTCAAAAGGATAGGTGCCCTCCCACTCCATAATGAGCGTATTGATGCCCGATTCGCTCAACCTTTTGGCGAAAGTTTTTAAGGCCGGCATCGGCATTACCTGTATCCTAAGGTCTAAATGAAAACCCCTCACCTGGAATTTATTATCGGATGTTTGCGAAAAGCCTGTTTGAATACATACCAGGAATAAGAGTAAAAACAGCAGTAGTTTCTTCATATCAGCATCATTAACTACAAGCCGGGGGACTTGCATACGATACCAAGTTAAAAAAATCCGCCTGCTAAATCAGCATTTGCTTCCCTTTTATTTAAAGATGATCGCAAATTCAGTTTGCTTGTCTGTAACCGTTTTCAAGGAAAATTCAAAACCATGGTTCATCAATATCTCCCTTACCAAAGTAAGACCGATACCCTGTCCGTCCTTTTTGGTGCTATAAAATGGCGTAAATAATTGCTCGCTTTGCTCCTGGCTTATTCCTTTGCCGGTATCGGCAATAATCAGTTGCCTTTGCCGGGCATTGGCAGTGAATTTTACTATTCCGTTTTCATCAACCGCCTCAATGGCATTTTTAACAATATTGATCAGCGCTTGCTCCATTTGCTGTTCATCCGCCGAAATGTAAAATGGACCTTCACCGATCTCTGATACTAATTGAATATTTTTTTCGGATGCTTTGATCTCCATTAATTTAGAAACAGAAACGATAAGATGGTTAAGGTCGATCCGTTTTTTATTGGCCTCTGGCAACTTAACCAAATCGGCAAAATTGCGCATAAAAAGGTTGAGGTTCTGGTTACGGTCAAGCGCTACTTGCAGAGCGTCTTTTAATGTATCAGAGCGATGTCCTTCCCATAACGGGTCGGTTTTGAGGGCAGATTGAATGATAGAATTTACCGGGCCAATGGTATTATTCACCTCATGCGCCATCATACGGATCACCTTGCCATAAACGTTTTTTTCAGCGGCCAGTATCTCGGCGGTCAGCTCTTCTATCATAATAAAATCGCGGGAGAAACCTTTGTCAATAAAATGCGATCGCTGCAGTTTATAAGTGGCAGCCCCATCCAATTTAATAGTTTTTGTATCGCCCGACTTCAGGCTTTTAATATGCTTAAGAAAACTATCCGGCAGATACTCGACCGAAAGGTTAAGCAATTCCTTTTCATTGACATCCAATACTTCGGCTGCTTTGGGATTGATCTTCTGAATATTATTATCATAGTCCAGAATAATAATTCCCGTGGGTGACGTGTATATCAGTTTTTCGAGGAAAAAATGCTGCTGCTCCTGTAAGGTGCGTTCGATACGCAATTGGTCTATCATCTGGTTATACACATCTATTAACTGATCAACCTCGTGCTTGCCCGTTGGCAAAAATTTCACATTAAAATCACGGTCTTTAATAGCATCAACACCCTGCATTAAGGTCTTTAAAGGCTGTATCAGTTGTTTGTACAGATTCCACGAAATGATGATAGAGATGAGGATAAATACCTCAGCTACTATAAAAAAGACCCTATTATCCTCAAAAACGACCCAGGTGAGCACCAGTGCGATGAGATGCAGGATGATAACAAATAGTAAATATTTAGTCCTCAGCTTCATCGTAGGGGATTTGGTATTTATCCAGTCGCCGGTATAGTGCACTGCGCGTAAGCCCTAATGATTTTGCGGCTCTTGCTATCTTATTTTTATGATACTCAAGCGCCCGCTTTATCATTTCAACCTCCATTTCCTCCAGTGTTATCGCGCCTACTCCCGGCAATTGCAAATTACCTTTTTTTACCGGGGATAATTCCAGCTGCGATCTAAAATCATCAATATCCAATATATCCTTTTTGCTGACCAAAATAGACCGCTCTACCAGGTTTTTCAATTGTCGGATATTGCCGGGTAGTGGCAGGCCTTGCAGCCATTTCATGGCGGCGCCTGATACAGATAATGAAGGGCGATTGTATATTTCTTTAAGGTTGTTGATAAAGAAATCAACTAGCAAAGGGATATCTTTTGGCCGCTCGCGAAGGGCAGGCAGATAAACGGTGATAAGGTTAATGCGGTACAATAAATCTTCCCTGAAGCTGGTACGGCTCACCATTTCGTTCAGGTTTTTATTAGTAGCGCAAACTATTCGTACGTCAACCGTTTTGGTACGGCTGCTGCCAAGCACCTCATAGGTACGATCTTGCAATACACGTAAAAGCTTTACCTGACTGCTGGCATCCAGGTCGCCTATCTCATCTAAAAAAATAGTGCCTTTATTGGCCATCTCAAATCGCCCCACCCTATCAAACCGAGCATCTGTGAACGCGCCCCGTACGTGGCCGAACATTTCGCTCTCAAATAATGAAGTTGAAATACCGCCCAGATTTACTTTTATGAATGGCTTATTCCGTCGAAGACTGTTTTGATGAATTGCTTCGGCTATCAATTCCTTACCTGTACCGCTTTCACCCATTACCAGTACAGAAGCATCAGTGCCCGCCACGCGACCAATAGTTTCGAGTATATCCAGCATTTTAGCATCCTCGCCAATAATATGCTGAAAATTATACTTGCTATCCAGTTGTTTGCGTGTACGGTGCTCAGCCTTTTTATCCTGCAGATCGATCAGCGTTTTAACCGATTGTATCAAATGTTCATTGTTCCATGGCTTGTTGATAAAATCATTTGCACCAAGTTTCATTCCCTTAACAGCCAGCTCAATACTGCCCCAGCCGGTGATCAATATAACGGGCACAAACGGGTTTATTTTTTTGATGCTGCTTAATAGCGTAAGGCCTTCCTGCCCGGAAGTATCTATGGAAAAGTTGAGATCAAGAATAATAAGCTCAGGGCTTTTCTTTTTGATGATAGACAGCGCTTCACCAGGCGCAAGCGTACTATCAGCCTCATATCCTTCGCTTTTTAAAAGCAACAGCAAGGAGGTGCGTACTGCAATATCATCATCAATTATTAGTATCATATTTTGTATTAGTCTTTTTCTACGATGTCTTTTATACCATCGCATATTTTTTTGAACATGGTAAAGTCGTCAGCCGTGTTTTTCCTTTTGTCAAATTTCATTTCCAATTCACCACCGTATGATTTTATATAAAAATTGATCCCACCGGTTAAAGCAAGCTTTGCATCCAATTGTGTATTGGTGAATTTAAACCCGGTGCTTTTCAACCTTTCGGTCATATATTCCTGCACCCGCTTGGTTTTGGTTTTATCGTACTTTGCCTTAAACCGGTAAACATTGCCTGTCTCGCTTATTTTAACCGATGCTTTCCCCTCCTGCGCCATCACACCCTTCGCGTTAGCAAAACAGGTAAATATCAAACATATCCCTATAATAAAATGACTTAGTTTCATATTCTTAATTTTTTTTGAATTTAATTATCATTCTTGT
>JAQBOK010000121.1 GCA_028288085.1 Mucilaginibacter sp. | reverse complement strand
GAATCAAATTCTATTTTAAGCATCGGCCAAATGGTTTGCAAGCCATCGGGGTTCACTAAAAAGGGCTCTATCGGAGCGTCTGTAGCCTCCAAACTAATTCCAATTGTTACCGGACTTGTCAAAACAGTTATGTCTTTCTGAAAGGTAGCTGTAACGGGTAGCCATACCTTTTGAGTGCTGACATAGTAGGATGCATTTTGCATCATCCATAAATCCATATTGCCGGTATAACTGAGCGTAAGCGTTATATTCCTTACTCCCTCCCTAAGCAACAGGATGGGGGATGCCAATGCGATCCCTGTTTTCGCCGGTATTGCCGGGGGAGCCACAGATCCTCCAAATGTATCCCACGCCAGTATTTTGCCGTCGCTATCTTTCTGTAATGCGCCTGGGGTTGGTATATTTTGTAAATAAAGAGAAGAAAGATTATTTGATCCTGGTAAACAGGTCAGTGTACACACTTCTGTAATGATGCCTGGGTTCAGACTCACATCTGCAGGAGCGACAAATAATATTGGATTTTTCTGGGCGTCGGACCCCGCATTAAACAAGGTTCCCGACGGGAGGTTAAACGTGGCACCGGGTTTGGCCAATGTGGCGCAAATAAATACATTATCGGGAACAGCAGGTAACCCGGCCTGTTTTAAAATATCCTTATAGTAGAATTGGAGATGCTTGTGTGAAATCTCGTTCAGTTGATCCTGGTGTACCTGTAAAAGGTTTACAAAAGTGCGGAGCAAAGTGGTGTCCGGATATTTGCTTTTTTTGACTTTTACTTTTTCAAACTCCGCAGTTGAATGCCGAATTATGGTTTTAAAGAAACTAAACAGGCTATCCCCGGCTTTTGTAAGCGCATTAAAAATATCCATTGCGCTATTCTTGCTAATCGGATGTTGTAGATCGAGTATCTGCCAATAAGGACTTTTGTCTTTATTTTGTTTCCATATCAACTCCTCATAGTAGTCGAATAATTCAAACTGTGTTGGGTCAACGGGTTCGATACCACCTATCACTGATGATAAAAACAAGTTTTGCCTTAGTGAGGTAATTGCCCAAAAGTATTTGCTGAAGTTATTCTTTGTTTGATCGATCACATAGCGTTTAAGCTCATAGTCATCACCGGATTTTTGCATGTAGTAAATCCACCGTTTGATCTGCATAAAAATGCTTGTAAGCTGATCCAATAATAGATTGAAGGAAACTGAAATAGTTCTGATATCTGTTATTAACCCGGTGAGTTGCCGATCAAGCAGTTGCTTAAGTTTAAGACAGGTATCACGATAAAGGTCATAAAACTTCAAGAATCTCGTTTTCGATATGGCGGCAAGGAGGAAAACCGAATCTTTTAATAAAAAAGGGGCCCAGTTACCATTAATGCTATTATCATTATCATAAAAATTGATCAATGACGCAAATTCTGACAGGAAGCAAAGCCAATCTTGTTCCGTTCTTCCATCAATTAATAACGGGGCCGGAACCAGGGCTCTATCCAGTGAAATCATCGCACTATTTTGATCAATTGTATTCATCGTTATCAACTCAGGTTTGTACCCTCATTTAAGTAAAAGGGAAAAACATAATTGTGCCTTGTATTTGTTTGATTGTACTCATAGGTAACCATAACTTCCACTAAGCCATTTTGAAGATCGGCAAAATCCACTTGTACATCCATAACTGTTATTCTTGGTTCATTCTGAAGAAGGGATACTTTAACAGCATCCTTGATCTCTCCCTTTAAGGTAGCATCCATTTTTCTGAAGAAAAACTGTTGCAAACCCGACCCAAACTGCGATTCCAAGCATCTTTCACCTTTTTTGGTCAATAAAATGGCATTAATGGACTCATTAACATTATCCTCGTAAGAGGTTAAGTTCAATTGATAATTCCCCGCCGAAAATGTCACAGGAAAGGACCATCCTGATCCCAAAAAATTGTTTTCGTGTTTACTTATTTGTCTATCCACCTATTTCTACATTAAATGCTCCCAGGAGTATCTCTCCTCCGTGAGCGGTTTGATCCCCTATCCTTGCTGCAGGCATTCCACCAATCATCACTGTTGCAGATCCCTTTACAATTGAATCTGGCGGTCCTACGCAGATCAACATATCACCCACCCTGGCAGCAGGCAGGCCTGCTATTAAAACGGTAAGCTCACATGGCCCTACTATTGGTCCACCCACATGAGGGATGGGCACCAATGCGGGCGTTTGCATCGGGCATTCATGAAAATCAGTAATTCTTGCTGCTGGCGGCATATTTTTTATTTTATTATTTCTTAGTTTATCATTATCATGGCGCTCTTCAGCGTTAGCTCCATTCCGCTATTTATTTTTCCGATTTCACCTCCTTCAGCCGAATACTGACTGTCTGCTGTCTCTTTTATATTTATCCCGCTCACGTCAACATCTCCACCCGACGCCTGAATCGTTATCCCTTGAGTTCCCTTAATGTTTACTTTCTGGTCGGCTTCAATATTGATGTCTTTTGGACTTTTGATGGTAATTCCGCTTTCCGACATAACAATACTATTGTTATTTTGATCCTTAATGGTAACTTGCTTATCCTTATCACTTATGATAACCGTATTTTTATTCGGTGTTGCAATGGTAAGTATGATGTTCTCATCATCAAACTCCATCAAGATCCCTGATTTGGAAACGATGGCTTTTATTGAGTTTTTCTGATTAGGCTCAAGACCCGCAAATGGTTTTAACTTTGAACTGCTGTACATGCTTCCGAGAATAACGGGGTAACGCGGATCCTCGTTTAAAAACCCCAGCACCACCTCGTCTCCTACTTCAGGCAAAAAAAATGCACCGGCGCCACTGGTTGAGTAAAAATTCGAAAGCCTGGCCCAAATGCCCGCCCCATTTGAATCAAACAGTGGTACATTAACTAAAATTCTGAATTGCGTATCAGGGTCTTCATACATTTGCTTTACCGTCCCGTTAAATAACCCCCGGGCTCCGGGCAAAAGACCGGAAGCTGACGGGGCAACTACGTCGGGCTCTTCAATAAACCAAACCGGCGAGAGCCCTACTGATGCTTCGGTAATCCAGTTTCCTGTTGAAAGATCATGAACCACCCCCGAAACCAGGTGATCACCGTTGAAGCGGTCGCCAAGCCCCTGAAGCGTTATATATTTGCCCGGGTCGACTAAACTCGTTCCCTGAAATTTTGCTTCGCCCATAATTTTTGAGTACTCACTTTTAATTAATTGGGCGTTGCACCAATCAGTCAGATCGGCGTTCTCAAGTGGCGCTGTGGTTTGCAATTGATAATCAGACAGGCCAACAACACCTGCAAGGGTAGTTGATGAAATATTTCCCGGTCCGGCAAGGTTATTGGCGGCTTCGCCGAAACTCACTATCTGGTTCTTGTAATCCCAGGTACTTGCTTTTACACTTCCCAACTGAGTAACAGCATTCAAATCGGCTTTAAATTCGAGCAGGTTATTACCAAATTCAATCGTTAGCACGGGCGTAGTATTTGCACCGGGTTTAATTACTGAAACCACACCATTCAAGGTAGTTATGATCAATCCATTAGCTTCGGCACGGGTAAGGATAAAATCCCAGTCTGTAGCATAATATTGTACCTGCTCCGGCCATTGAGTAGTTGTCGCCGAAACGTTCGATGATAAGCCCGAATAGGTTCCTATAATAGACGAAATAATATCACTATCCTTTTGTTGTGAAAAAGTGAGGCTTTTTCTGCCGACGATCATTTTTACGGCAGCGTCACGGCATTCAACTTCCAAAGCTGAGCCAACCAGTTCATCGATACGAATTGACTGGCGGGTGATAATACCTTTAAATATTAATTGATTTTTTGAATCGTAGCCGGCCTCTATCGTTACTTCGGCACCTGGAATAAATGTATCCGATGAACTGGCATCAAACTTTCCGGTGTTAGCTTCTCCATCAAGAATAATGATCTTCGCTGTCGAAATCCGGTTAATCCTTTTTTCGACGTGTACAGAAAGTATACGCATCTCGTCAGGAACGGCGTTCCCCGCTACCTTAACATTAAAGGTTGCAACCCCCCCGCTATTAATATTGGTTGTGGCTGCCATTATACGGGTTGGACTATTGGTGGAAAAATGAGCCTATCGATACCTTTCAGATTCCTGAACTTATTAAGATCGTTGAATTTAGCTACCTGGATATAATAGGAGTCGTCATTCCAGATCTTTTGGCATAATTGAGGCAGGGTGATTCCCTCAACAACAGTTACCAGGTGGCTTACATCAGGTGATTCATCTTCATCAAGTTTTTTTACTGTGCCCGGCGAAATGTATTGACTGAAACCGAGCGATATTTTTGCCCTCAACGGGCTGCCATCTGGTTTAAAAAGAGTATATGAAATATCAAATGATGTGAGAACCCCTTTAAACATCAAATCCTCACCCCATTGTATTTTTACAAAATTTGGCCGGTGTATCTGACCATTATAGGTAAAAACAACTGCTTCAAGGGTATTAATCTCGGTAGCCATAACTGTCCTTGTCGAATCGACAATCCCGGTACAGTCAATTACAATATCGAAGTTAAACTTATCGCTTGGTGTGCTCTTGTATTTTTGTGAAGAGGAACTTGAATCAGGAGATTGCTGTTCGTTATATTCAATACTTCGCTGTAGCTTAATCGAATCAGGATTGATCATTACAGAATATGGATCTCCTGAAAAAGGTGTTTGAAATTCCTCGTCAGTATATCCCGTAATTTTTAATGGCTCCAAACCCGTACCCATAATGTTTCTGATTTATCTTTTATAACTATTTCGTTCGGCACTTCCCGAAATGATCCTTCTACATTCTTCAAGCACCTGTTTTTTCAACAAATTCAGATCTTTTTCTTTTATCCCGGCCGGAGCGTTCCGGTCAGTAGTTAAAATCTGGGTTTTAATGATTAATTCTCTGATCTCGATTGGCATAATTATTAATCAAATAAATTACCAAATAAAGTGTCCGGTGTGATCTCGAAATAAGTGTAGGCTAATTCGATCGACTCTATAGCCAACCCGTTCTCCTGTGATTTCAGATCAGAAACAGAGTACTTTACCGGGTAGGCGTTATGGAATGTCCACATAATGGATACAGTTCCTTCGGCATCCAGTAAACTAACCGAAATGTCATGCGGGACAATTTTATTAACCAGGCCCTTATCGATACAACTTGAACACCAATCGTTCAGTTTTGAGCCTTCAGGAATGATTGCTCTCTTAAGAACAAGATTCTGACTTGTTGAAACGGTTGGGAGTCGGTACTTAAATCGGTTCTCCCCTCCGCAAACAACTTCTTCAATACTCAATTCTTTAGCTATGCCAGACACCTCCTGGAAAGCCGCATCCTCCCCATTGAACGAAAGCTCAAAATAAAAACTAACCGGGTAAGTACTACTTGCCATTGGTAATTACCAGTTGTTCGTGTGCAATTTCAATTGTATCTACTGCAACTTCATTCCCATCAGATTTGAGGTCAGTACTGGTGATTTTTGTTGGCCATGCGTTATTCAATTGCCATTGCATCGTTACAGCGCCATTCTCATCAAGAAGTTTGATTAATACAGTTCTTCTCTGAATCGTATTCATAGAGATTTGAGCGTGCCAGTTCCAAAAGGAGTTATCATTAACAAACACCCCTCTTTTCATTGTCACGTTACCATATTTTACAATGCCTGGCATTTTTTCAGTAGAAAAAAGCTTGCTGTTGCTTTGCCGATATTCAATTACCTGATTTTCTACATCCATTCCGGAAACTTCCTGAAATGCCACACCCTGTAATTCTGTCCCAAGATCTACTTCAAACCTGAATTTCGGCATGGGCCATGTTGCGCCTTCTGCGCTACCATCATCTGTTGCCATAATATTTTTTTTAGTGTTAATTTATTTTTTTAATATTTTATTGGATTAGCTTGATACAGCCATTTGCTGCTGGAACGTAATGACGATGAACTCTGCAGGATGCACCACTGCTACTTTTACCATAACATTCATAAATCCGTTAAGTATATCGTCGGCAGTCATAGTAACGCCTAATCCACAGGCTACTGAAAACGCGTCTGATGGGGTTGCGCCCTGCAAGCCACCTTGTTTCCATACAGAGGTTAAAAAACTGCCTATCATTGCCTTAACCGCTTCCCAGGTATTTTTAACATTAGGCTGGAAAACATAAGCCTGCGCGGCAAGTTTGCATGATTGTTCCAGAAAGGTCATGGTTCTTCGTACCGGAAGGTATTTCCAGTCAAGACTGTTTCCATCCAGCGTTCTTGCACCCCAAACCAAAATCCCTATGCCGTTAAAAAACCGGATTGCATTTATAGACTTACCAGAAACTGCATCCATATTTAAATTCCCCTGCTGACTTTCAGATAAACGTATAGGTAGTGAGGATACACCAACTATCGAGGTATTTGCAGGAGCTTCCCAAACACCATCTTCCGAATCAATAGTTGTAATCACCCCGGCCATTGCTCCGCTCGGCGGAAGAATGTTGGCATCTGATAAAACATGCTTAATTATTGATTTGTAAACAGCATTTGCATTAGTTAACGCGTTATTAAGCTGGGTTACCGTTAAGCCGCCTGACGGTTTTTGAATATTACTTAAAATGGCTGCAGTGGCGGGGTCAGGATTGGAAGGTGGGTTTACAATAGGCGCCAGTTGTGTAGTATCGCCCCCAAAAAGATTGGTATAATCAATATCGGTATTTTGCATAATTGTTGTACCAATGAAGGGGTAATACGCTGTACCATAGTTTAGTCCCTGTACACCTGTATTATTTCTGAATGTGAGAATATCATTAGTGTACATGATCGGGTCAGGGTTTCTGCCACCAATCAGATCAAAGACACTTATAGCGGTCTGCATTTCTGTACATTGTAAAAGCATTTCCTGCATGAGTGTCCCGTTGTCAGCAACAGAAAGCAGGGTTGCTTCTGGGCATATATACATGGTTGGTTCTTCTTCATTAAGCAATAATGTAAGCCCCCCCATCAAATCATTTAACAGGACATTCGAATTTACTATCTGGTCTCCCGAATTCATTGGTTTGAGTGACGGTGGCCCATAAGTGCCGATCGAAACGATGTATGCGTCGCCACCTCCGTTCTGATAAAAGAGCCTGATGCTGTTGTAGAGATAGTAGATGGTGTTGGGATCGGGAACGATCGAATAATAGGCACCATTGATTAGCATATAATCATTATCAACAGGTTTGCTTTTCTGTTGAACAAGGTAGTATTGCGGGCTATATTGTTTTGCCGGCGGCGCAGGTTGTGACGGGTCCGGATAACAATAAATTGCCTGGAACTCAGCGAACGAGGTGATTTTCTGAGCAACATTTGCATAAGATTTTCCTTCGTATAAAGCTTGCGGTGTATACCCAATAAAGGCAGGAACAGCCGTAGCTACCGGTACTACCGAATTTGAAAAGGCATTTAACTCTTGTATGTAAACGCCCGGTGAGCTGATAGTTGATAAATTCATAAAGTTGTTGTTTTATTTTGTTGCTGATTTACACATATACATATATTGGTGATGAAACCTGGTTAATGCTGTTGATATTAACAATCCCTATTCGCTTAGGATCGGGATTAGGGAGCCCCCTGAATATTATTTTGGGAGCGGAGGTCCTTTTAGGTGGGTCGTTCCCGTTTAATGCCGGTCTGTTCACCAGGTCAAACTTATAAGTTGGTACTTCGCTTAATGGTATTAAATTATCACCAGAAGTAAACAATATGGCCCGCTCCCCATTTTCGATAGTCACATTTTCCGGGCCGTTAAAACCAATATCGGCTTTTCCACCTATTGCAGGATTATTTAGCTGAATTGAACTTTTGTTGATGACAAAATATTGCCATTGTGTTGACCTCGCCTTATAATTGATGGCAAATTGTGCATATCCATTATCAATCCCAAACTTTATGATATCATCAAAATGCAGAGTTAAATTACCCAGGGAGGTAGCGTTTACATTTTCTGATAAACTCTGATCAAGCTCAACAACACCTTCCTGATACACATTTGTGTCAGCCTGGCTATAATAAACCAGTTGCCCAACCCAATCTACCGGAAGTTCAGTAAAAAGATGAAAATTTGAATTATTGCTTTCTATCTCAAAATCAAAGAACGTTTGATTTGTTGAAGTCTGAATGTATTTGAGAAATGCTGTAATCGTATTCCGCGAATTGGTATAGAAGTCAAACCCGTTTATTTTGTTACGGATCCTGAAATCAAATCTTTTAAGCAATCCGCTGGTAGTGGCACCTGGTTTAAACCGCAAACAATTACAAATACCATGTTCAAAATAGGAATGAAGCACCTCAACCTTAAACATCAATTGAAAATTGCTCCTGATCATGCTGTTGCTAAGTTTGAAGTTTGAGATACTGCAGGTATAAACCCTTCTATTTCATTTGCTTGTATGGTTAGCAGTCGCATTTTGTAAATTACTGATGGCTGATATTTAGCACCCATTGCGGTCCACAGGCTTTGCATTTGATGATAACTAATTTTTTCAATTTCAAATTCCAGTTTTGTCAACCCTATTGGCACACCCGAAAATGAACTGCTATCAAGGGAATTATTCACCTGGAAAAAAATGATCACCGCATTTAGAAACTTAAGTGTTTCCGCATAATCATCGAAATTTGAACTTATTAAAAGATCCAGGTTATACCTTTCTGATGGGTTTACGTCTGCATAGCTTCCACCTGATAATTTCTGGTTACGGACATAGAATGCTTTAGTTGTTTCTTTCTCGATATTAATTAGCGAAATCACCACCTTGTTTTGGTTGATCTGCGGCAATGATCCATTGCCTTCTATTAGGTTGTTTAGCACTACTTTGCTTTCATCCATGCCAAACCGGTTTTTTAAAAACTGATCAAGTACGTCATTAGTAAATTGAAGTGCCTTACTTATCATCTGACAATTTTGGTTGAAAACATTTTCAGTATTTATAGTTACATGGCATCATGGAGGAAAATGCGCTATGTAAAATTATGCAGAAGAGTACGCCGAAGCTAAATTTGGGCATATACGTTTCGTATACACCAGGCATGATCACTGAAAACAACGTATACAAATCGTATACTAACCAATTTTCACAAGCGATTACCCGGCCCGGCAGCAACTAAGTATACAGGTTGCAAACAATTATAACAGTGTGTTACCGAACATAATTTGCTTTATCTTTATCATGATGTTGTAAATACCAAGCCTTTTTAACCTTAACAATTTAAAGAACGCTATTCTGGTATGCAGTTCTCAAATAGGTTCTCAGATCCTGTTCTTTAGATAGGGCCATTTTCTTTTTTAAACGATACTTATGTGTACGCACGCTTTCCTGGTTAATACCCAAAAGGTTCCGGATATCGTCATTAGACATATTCATTTTGAGATAACAGCAGTACTTTAAATCTATTGGTGTTAAAACAGGATACCTTTGTGCTAGCGAAAATAAAAAATCAGGGTTTGTTTGCTCAAAATATAATTTAAAATCATCCCAGAGTTTATTATCATTTGCCGATATTTTAATTCCGTTCACAATCGAGATTAATTCGGCTCTTACCGGGTCATCTACGCGGGGATAAAGGTCAGCTATACGATCTTTTATTTTTAAAAGGACCTCGATTTTCTGGTCCAATTCCATTACGTACCGGCTCAAATTCCTAATGTTATTAGATTGATTATGTTGAATGGCTGCATCCGCAAAGGTGTTGACCAGGCCTTCCTTTGACGATTCGGCCCGGAGTAAGAAAATAGAATTAATTCGTGAATTAAGGAGCTCCGAATTATTAATATACTCAAGCGGGCAGGTAAACACAATACTATTTTGGGGCCAGCATAACGTCCTGATCTCAAAGTCTCTCGTAAGACAGAGCAGGGGAAGCTCAGGCTTCCTTACAAATGAATTGAAATTATTTAATATCAGCTGATTATTCCGGAAACATAAAATAACCAGGTCAGGATTGAGCGACTTAACTATTTCCATTAAATCAGAACTCCGGGTTGCTGAAACAATATGATGATGAAAAAATGTTGTTCCTTTAATAGCATTCAATATAACCGATAAGTTTAACGTATCGTCACATCCAATTACTATAAACTTTTCCGCTGTCATTTATTTAAGAAAATTCTGATCCGCGGTTCTTCTGCAATTTGAATGATATATTGAAAATATTACGACATTCATAGTCTATGAATATATTGAACTGTTATAACTGAAATTAATGAGCATAACAACATTATTAACATTATAGATATTAAAATGTCATTATAAGCAACCAGGCAAAATAATCTTGAATTAAAATTGAAGAACGCTATACATTTAATCAGCGAGTCCGGTAAACTACCACACTGTGTGCAAGCAAGTTGAATTGATATTACACTATCTTTAAATCTGTGACTCTGACAGGGATTGTAAATTACGATTAATTTAAAGGTAAATGCAATAGGTGTTTTCACGGTATTTTATATACAAATGCAGCGCTTTTACGTTATTTGAATAAAACAGGCCCCAACTCCTGGCACATAAATAGAATTGTTAATTTCGGAGAGATGTCAGAGGCTATAATGTGCCTGATTAGAAATCTGGTATACTGTAAAAGTTATGAGGGATTCCCTCTCTCTTTGCCCGCAAAATAATTTCCACTGTCGGCACCGGGTGTTACATTTCAAGCACGTAACACCTGTAACACTTAGGCAACACCATAATAGTTTAAGTTGTTTAACTAAAAATGTGGTGACAATACAGTGTCACCATATCTTAAGAAACCATTGTGTAAATTTGTATTTACCGGCTTATTTGAAACTTTGCACTTTTTCTTAAATAACAACTTTGCAGTTGTTCAATTCACTTATTAAGTTTAATTTAAGATCATTTAAACAACTACAAGCTATGAGAGCAAAAGCTAATATTCATGTTTTATCCCTATTGGCAATATTAATACTCATTGCCACAATAAACTCGCATGGTCAAACCCTTGCTCACAAGAAAAACATCCCACTTTCTGGCCATTATTTGTATGTGGCTGTGCCCGGCATACGCGATTATATGGGATACGGCGGTCATGGTTTGCTCGTATTTGATATGGATAACGGTCACCAGTTCATAAAACGGATCAAAACCCAGGGTTTCCATCCTGATGATAAGCCGTCAAATGTAAAAGGACTTGCAGTTAGTATACCTCTTAACAGTATTTATATAAGTTCAATCGAATCGCTTCAGCGTATAGATCTCACCACGGGAAAAATAATATGGGAAAAAGCTATTGACGGCGGTGCCGACCGGATGTCGGTATCACCAGATGGTAAAACAATGTATCTTCCTTCTTTTGAAAACAAAATATGGAACGTAGTAGATTGTAAAACCGGTGATATCATTAAAAAGATTCCGGGCTTCGTCAGGTCTCATAATACTCTTTATGGTTTATCAGGAAACTACGTTTATTTAGATGATCTGGCATCACCCTGGTTAAAAATTGCAGATACAAAAACGCATACCATTGTTGGTAAAGTTGGCCCGTTTGGAAACTTCATACGCCCGTTTACTATTAACGGTAATGAAACCCGGGTTTATGTAACGGTTGACAGCTTACTTGGTTTTGAAGTTGGAGATTTGAAAACAGGCAAAAAACTTGCCCGGATAGTTGTTGAGGGATGGGATAAAGGACCTGTAAGACGTCATGGTAATCCGAGTCATGGTATCGGCCTAACTCCTGACGAAAAAGAATTATGGGTTTGTGACGGATTCAATATGCGCCTTCACATTTTTAGCGCTAATGAACCATACCAGCAATTAACTACCATACCGCTACAGGATATGCCAGGTTGGATCACTTTTAGTTTGAATGGAAAATATGCTTATCCTTCAAGCGGAGAAGTGATTGATGTTAAAAAGCGTAAGGTGCTTTTAACGCTTAAAGATGAGTTTAATAATAGTGTAGGAAGCGAAAAAATGATTGAGGTGGATTTCAGGAACGGGAAAGTAATAAGAGCAGGAGACCAGTTTGGCATAGGACGCATAAAACCATAATATAACAAACTCCTGGTGCATACTGTGACCACCAGTTACAGTTGGATAATATATGAGAGACTAAAATCTCTAAACTAAAACAATTGCGGGCCGCAAACGGTAAATAAACAAATGAAGTCCAAGTCATTCCTGTATGTTTCCCTGGCAGTAGATACACTTATTGCTGTTTCAAAGTTTATTGCAGCTGCAATAACAGGAAGCTCTTCAATGATTGCAGAGGGAATACACTCTGTAATTGATGCGTTCAGTCAACTGTTATTATTATGGGGAGTAAAAACAAGTAAAAGGCTGCCGGATGAAGCCCGTCCGTTTGGTTATGGCAAAGAGCTATACTTTTGGTCATTTATTGTATCACTGGTCATTTTTATTTTGGGTGGGTGTATCTCCTTTTATGAAGGTTTAATGCGGCTTAAGCAGCCAGCTCTTAATCAAAGTCAAAACTGGAATTACATCGTTTTAGCCATAGCATTTGTATTCACTATGGTTTCAATGGTTACGGCACTAAAAGCTTTTAATAAACAACGGGGCGATAGGGTATTTTTTAAAGCGGTAACACAAAGTAAAGATCCTTCAACTTTTATTGTGCTTTTGGGCGACGTAGGTGATCTGTTAGGGTTGATTGTGGCCTTTGCGGGAGTGTGTTTAAGACAATTATTTAATAATCCTTATTATGATGGTATAGCTTCTATGGTCATCGGAGTAATTATGATCGCCATTTCACTGCTGCTTGTTCGTGAAAGCAAAAGTTTATTGATGGGAGAAACAACAAGCAGAAAGACCTTGCGCAAAGTTGTGTCGATCACCGAAGCGGACGTCGCTGTAATCAAAGTAAAAAAACATTTTTCAATGTATATGGCTCCTGATGAAATACTGTTACAGTTAAACGCTGTTTTTAAAGAGGGGCTTACTACCCATCAGATAACAGACGCTATTGAAAGAATTACCAAAACCATACAGGTTGAATTTCCGCGGATTAAACAAATATTTATTGAGCCTGTGTCCAGATAATACATTTATTGCTTCCCGAATTAAGAAGTTCTTAATTCTCAATTCCGGCAAACAGGCAAAAAATTAAAAATGGCCAAAAATCAAAACCATTCTCTTATGCTACCACGTATAAACTTAATGAGTCGGTTGGGGGATCAATACAGGTGATCAAAGCATAAATGATCAGGTATTACTTGTAATAATTACTATATATTTACCATTTTACTTTTATGAGTACTGAACAATTGGCCATACCCGAAATTATTAAAAAAGCCAAAAAGCTAACATATTTAGAAGGGATACGTGGCCTGGCAGCTTTTATGGTGGTTATTCATCATTACCTTTTGGCATTTTATCCTGCGCAGGCAAGTGGCGATGCCACTAATACTCATTTTGGTTCCTTAGAGTTATGGTATTATAAAAGTCCATTTATATTTCTTACTAACGGTCAGCTTTTTGTATTTGTGTTTTTTATTTTGAGTGGATATGTATTAAGCAAAAAGTTCTTTTTAGAAAAAGACATGGACTATTTAGTTTCAGCGTCTTTAAGACGCTTTCCGCGTTTATACATTCCTGTAGCCTTCACCCTAATCATAGCTTTTATATTGCTAAAATTCTCGTTGAATTTTAATAGTGAAGCCAGCAATATTACAAAGTCACTTTGGTTTGCATCCCTGCATGGAAAATCCTCAATTACTCATTTTCTGTCGTGCCTTTTTTATAGAACTATGTTTATAGGCGATAATACCTATAATACCGTTCTATGGACTATTAGCCAGGAATTATTCGGGTCTTTCCTGGTATTTGCAGCTTTGGCACTCACCCGCAATGCAAAGAATTCTTTTATAATATATGTGCTCTTATTTGTTCTGTTTGTAACTGCAGAAAAATTCGAATATTGTGCCTTCATTTTCGGCATAATGTTGAATTACACTGATAGCTTCGAGATAAAAAAGATATTACATAAGCGTATCGTTATCGTATTGCTTTTATTGGCGGGGTTATTTTTAGGCGGATTTCCGCACGTATATTTTATCTCTACCCCTACGCTTAATGGAACTATTTACAGCTTTTTGAATTACTCATTTATTATTAAAAGAGACGCGCTTTTAAATGCTACAGGCGCTTTTCTCCTTATTTTAGCGGTCCAACAATCAACCAAGTTGCAGCATATTTTTTCTTCAAGGGCTTTGGCTTTTCTGGGTTATATTTCTTTTGCAATGTATTTAATACATGTGCCTGTACTTCAATCATTCAGCTCGTTTTTGTTTATAAAAAACATGACGATATTTAGTTACAATGTGTCTTTTTTGATCGGGTTTATTCTCTCCTTGGTTTTAATATTCTTTGCGTCCTATATCATGACTATATATGTTGACAAAAAAAGCCTCACTGCCTCGCAATCAATATATAAAAGATTTTTTTCATACAAACAATCATGAATGGTATAAAGAGAAAGGTATAACCAGGGGATATGTTACACGCCGCTAAAAATGGAAAAACCGCCGTCCACACATATCATGGAGCCTGTAACGAACGCTGACGCGTCACTTAACAGCCATACCAGTGCCCCTATTAATTCGTCAGGATTACCAAAACGTTTAAAAGGTGTGTTTCTGATCACAGCCTCCCCCCTTGGCGTATATCCACCTTCAGGTTTGGTTAGCAAATTCCTGTTTTGTTCGGTCAGGAAAAAACCGGGTGCAAGTGCATTCATTCTAATGGCATCTCCATAACGGTTGGCCAGTTCTACTGCAAACCATTGGTTATAGCAATCAACCGCCGCTTTCCCTATATTATAACCAAGTACTTTAGTTACTGCTCTTTTCGAGTTCATTGATGAGATATTTACTATACTACCTTTGCCCGTTTTGGCAATAGCTTCACCAAAAACCTGGGTAGGCAGTAAAGTGCCCCACAAATTTACTTCCATTACTTCTTTCATCCCCCCAAGGTTCATCTTAAAAATATCTTCTTCGGGTTGTAAAACTCCTTGTGGCATATTTCCGCCTGCCGCATTTACAAGACCATCCAATCGGCCAAAATTATCCCATACCTGTTCCTTAGCCGCCACAAGTTCTTTTTCATTCAAAACATCCGCTATAAGGGATATAGCTTTGCCCCCATTCTTATTGATTGCCTCCGCTCTTTCATGGGCAACCTTTTCATTTCTGCCCAATATCCCTACTATACCACCTGCTTCAACAATTCCGTTCACAAATGAATTGCCCAGTATGCCAGTACCACCCGTCACAATAATTACTTTGCCCTTTAAAGAATATTTACTTTCCATTTTTGTGTTTTTTTACTTGATATCAGGTATTCCAATAACGTCCATATCTGTATAATCTAAATTTTCGCCAGCCATGCCCCATATAAAACTATAAGTTGCCGTTGCGCTGCCTGAATGTATGCTCCAGGGGGGCGAAACCACAGCTTCGTAGTTATTTAGGGTGATATGCCTGGTTTCATCCCCCTGTCCCATATAATGAAACACTTTCTGTCCCGCAGGTAAATCAAAATAGAAATAGACTTCCATACGGCGGTCATGCGTGTGCGGTGGCATCGTATTCCATATGCTTCCTTCATGCAAAATAGTTAAGCCCATTACCAGTTGGCAACTTTTTATCCCGTCAAGATGAATGTATTTATTTATAGTACGCCTGTTGGCAGTTGATGCATCGCCGGTATGCACTTTTGCAGCTTCGGCATTGGTCATCAAAGTAGTTGGGTAATTATGATGAGCAGGGGCAGACAGGACATAAAATACGGCAGGCTGCTCAGTGCTTTTACTCGAGAAAACAACACTTCTTGCCCCTTTCCCTATATACAGGCAATCAAGCTTTTTTAAGTCGTAAGTTTGGCCATCAACCGTTATTTCACCATCCCCGGCTACGTTGATAATGCCTGTCTCCCTGCGTTCCAAAAAAAAATCCGTACGCAGGTTTGGGTAAT
>JAQBOK010000103.1 GCA_028288085.1 Mucilaginibacter sp. | reverse complement strand
CCACATACCTGCCATCCCATTTAACCCTGAACTTGAAATTTTTGTATGGATCAAAACGCTGTGAATTTACTGTAAACTGTGGCATAATATTAAATTTTAGGTGTTTATTTGTCCTGCTAGTTGTTGTATTTTGATAATTACAAATTCGGCCGGTTTTAAAGGCGCAAAAGCAACCAGTATATTTACTATACCCAGGTTAATGTCATTCTGAGTAGTGGTTTCCTTATCGCATTTTACCAAATAGGCATCTTTTGGAGTGGTACCCTGGAATGCGCCCTGCCTGAAAAGATTTTGCATAAATGCACCAATATTCAACCTTATCTGCGCCCATAGCGGTTCATCATTGGGCTCAAAAACCACCCATTTGGTACCGCGGTATAATGACTCTTCAATAAACAGGGCGGTTCTGCGCACGGCAACATACTTGTAATCATCAGCCAGCTGATCGGCTCCGCGCATGGTCCGGGCCCCCCATATTACCCGGCCAATAACCGGGAAAGCACGCAAGCAATTAACGCCTACCTGGTTTAAGTCCCCGTTTTCACTATCCGATAAATTAACCTGGAGACTTTGCACCCCGGTTAATGCAGCATCAATACCTGCAGGAGATTTCCATACACCCCGATTGGTATCGGTTGTGGCCATCAACCCAGCTATAATGCCACTGGGAACAAATAAATCGGGCTGATTTTCGCGTAACGGGTCTGGCTTGATCACCTGCGGATAATACAATGCAGCATTGCGCGCGTTGATACCTGTAACGCCAAGGGCTCCCAATTGCTGAAGTGGCGTGCTCACGGCTTTATCAATATTGGCTCCCCATTCTACAGGTGGGTCTACTATCAGCATGGCTCTTTTATCCACGCACATTTTGGCCGCCTGGGCGTATATTGTTGCATCTGTATTCCCTCCCCTTACTGGCGGAGGAATGCATAACAGGTTAAACAGATCTGTTTTGAGCAGCGCACTGAGGCCCGTTTTTTGCAAATCGTTATCGCCACCGATATAGTTGCCTACAATCAAATCACTGCCATCATCAACTTGTGAAGCGGCAACAGGAGTAACTGTTACATTGGGACGTACTGCAGGCACTACCCATTTACCGTCCGGATCCTTCAATACGCCAACCACTGTGGAATTCTGATCGAGCACACGCGGCAAAAAGCGGGAATCGTTTTTATCCACAGAGACACGTAAGTATTCTTCCAGTTTCTGCACTTGGAGCGTTTCCGGATCTTTCTGATAAATAACCAGGTTAAACAACTTGGGATCAGGCGGAGCTGGAGGTGATGCTGGCTTTACAGTGGGGTCTTGTGTGTTATAGTTAACCTCGGCCAGTAAACTATTGGCCCATGAACCGGGACTTGCAGCTACAAGTATAAGACCATCCGGAGGACTCCCCGCGCCCGCCGTTAATTGTAGCTGCGCAGTGCCGGAACCATTATCTACACGAACGATAATAGCCTGGCTGCCACCGTTCAGGTAAAAATCCTGCACTGCATAACTCATAGTACTTTCGCTCCACAAGCCCCCGAATTGCCGTTCAAAATCACTAAAATTATTGATCGTGACAGGCTCATTGGGCTCTCCTTTTAACGCTCGGCCAACAAATGCCGTAATAGATGTAGCTACTCCGGTAATAGTTCGAACTCCACTTGGTAGTTCTTCAATGTAAACGCCTGGGTATGTTGTTTGTACTGGCATGGTTATTAATTTAATAAGTGATCATATTTTGCAATACCTTTATTTTAGCATAATCCGCATATGGCTAAGATTCAATAAATCGCCTGACTGTAGGGCTTAAATAGTAGGATGGGAGGTCGACAATGATATTTCGCTGCAATAATTCAATGCGAACCAGCATTTTTCTCTTTCCCTTATACTGGATCATTTCACAACTATAACCGGAAAAGGGTCCTGCGTTAATAATTAAGTTGGTTCCCTGGCTGAAAGTCATGGTGGATACTTCTATATCCTGAAAATTATTCGAAACAATTGTCTGCAGTTTGTTAATTATACCTTCTTTGATAGTTGCTACCTGGTTGCCTATTTTTACAAAATACAGCGCCCCCGGAATTTGCAGGCTTTCGAAGTAATGCTGGACGCTTTCCAGTTTTACAAAAATATAGGATGGAAAAAGCGGCATGTTCACATACCTCTTTTTGCTGCCCCATATTCTTAGTGTTCGTATGGTTGGCAAAAAACACTGAACCTTTAAATAGTCCAAATATTCAGCAACCTTTTTTTCGTGCTGTGGCTTTGTGTAGATAACGTACCAGCCAATTTTAAATGGCGTCATTCTCAAATAATTTTGAAAAGGTTAACGATTTGAAAAGATCAATAATTAAAAAAAGGAAGGGCAGGAATGGAAATAGAAACTCTCAGGATACAGCTATCGCTACTGTCAAAGTCCCCCTTGGCTGATATCGTAATAAAATTTAATAAGACAAAAAATCCAACTAAACGCTAAGCGTTATTTTTCTACTATTAAAAATCAATAAACAGTTGTTAGGACAGGGTATATAAAAGGGATCAGGTAGAAATTAACTTAAAATAATTTATTATAACACTCGCGAAATAATTAACAATTAAGCAAGTGCTAAAGTAGTAATGTTAATTTAAAATTCAAATATTTTTTATTTTTTTTTGATAGAATCCAAAATTAAGTAATTAGTCTGAACCTGAATTCAAACAATGTAAGCGGTATTTATACTAAAAAAGTTTCAAGAATCACGGCGGAATCAGCCGTGATTACTTACCATGCGCGGTCATATAATCCATAGCTAAATTACACAATGCTTTTACCCCTAAAGTAAAGCCGCTTTCATCAATAAAAAAATCGGGTGTATGGTGTGCCGGTGCTTTTGCCGGATCGCCGCCTTTAGGCATCCCGCCCAGGTGAATAAAAATTCCCGGCGCTTTTTGTTCATAAAAACTAAAATCTTCCGCGCCGGTTTCGGCGTTGCGCAGGCTCACATTTTCAGCACCGGCAGTTGCCTGCAAAGTAGGCAGCATTTGTGCAGTCAGTTCCGGATTGTTATAGGTTATCGGGTAATGATGCTCAAAAGGGATGGTTACTTCTGCAGTAGCGCCGGCGGCTTCTGCCGTTTTGGTGACTATCGTTTTAACCCGTTCAATAATCATCTTTTCATCATCATCATTCAAGGTACGCACGGTGCCCAGCATGGTTACCGTTTCGGGAATAATGTTTGACCGGTTACCGCCATTGATTGCGCCGATAGTTACTACAGCGCCGTTGCGGGTAATCTGCAGGTTGCGGCTTACAATAGTTTGCAGGCTGTTAATGATTTGCGCGGATACTACAATCGGGTCAACGCTGGACCATGGGTACGCCCCGTGGGCCTGTTTCCCGTTTACCACTATCTTCATCGGGTTCACTGCAGCCATATCTCCGCCGGGGCGATAAGTTATTGTGCCCGCTGGCTGATAAGATTGAATATGTAAGCCAAACACCGCGTCAACATGCGGGTTTTCCATCACGCCTTCTTTAACCATTTCTTCGGCACCGCCCTTTTCACCGGCAGGCAATCCTTCTTCAGCAGGTTGAAAAATAAATTTAACAGTTCCGTGCAGGTCTTTTTTCATTGAGGTTAGCACCTCGGCAACAGCCATCAGGATAGCCATGTGCGAATCGTGTCCGCAGGCATGCATCACCCCAACTTCCTGCCCGTTATACATGGTTTTAACTTTTGAGGCG
>JAQBOK010000360.1 GCA_028288085.1 Mucilaginibacter sp. | reverse complement strand
CAGCAGGTTTTGCTTCTGCAGTTACAGTTGCTGATGAATCTGCCTTTGTAGTTGTTTTCTTTGCAAGCGTTACATTTGACGCTAAAGTTGTTTGTGCTTTAACATTAAAGCCAACTAATAATAGGGCCAATAATAATATCGATCCTGTGAGTTTTGTAAACATTTTTTCCATGTCTAGTAGGGTTAAATTAAATTTCGGTTCAAAAGTGCGCACCCTGCATTACCTTAATGTTAAGACATGATTAACATTTGGTAATATTATGCAAACATTAATTTTAAGCTGAGGAAATAAAAGAAAGTCAGTTAAATTTGATAAACCATTAGTTAAATATCACATAATACATTAATAATCAATATCTTATAACAATTACTAGTTATTATCAATAAAATAACAATTCCTTAACATAGCTTATTGGTTATTTAATGCTCCCTTAATATAGCACTGCTACTTTTAGCCTTTCGACTTTTAAGGGTATGAGCAAACTGTTCCACGACTTTTTTTCACATCGTGCACTATTTTATGGGCTATTTAATCAGGCAGGAAAAAATATCGTGGAAATGGCCGAATTATTAACGGCTGCAGTAAATACGGGTACAGCAGAAGAAAGGGAGCCATTTTACAGGCAGATAAACACCCTGGAAGAAACCGGCGATGATATCACACACAAGATTTATTTGGGATTGGACAAAGTTTTTTTTACCCCGCTCAATCGCAAGGATATCCATATACTGGCTTCGGCGCTGGATGACGTAGCTGATAACATACATGAAGCTGCCGGAAGAATGCACCTTTATAACATTGAAGAGCTTATACCTGCTATAGGCGAAATGACAAATTACATCAGTTTATCGTGTAACGAAATACAAAAGCTGATCAACGCATTAAACAAGATCGTAAATACCGGGGCTATGTTGGATGCTTGCCGGCAAATAAAGGAGTATGAACACCAAACCGACCTGGTTTACTACCATGCCCTTGCCAGCCTATTTGCCAACGAGAAAGATCCAATTACCCTGATAAAGCATAGGGATATCCTGTTTTCATTAGAAGCATCAGCAAATAAATGCAAAAATGTAACGGATGTTATTGAGATTATTATCCTGAACAGCATTTGAGTAAAGGATTAGTTAAGCAGGAACTTTCTGTTTATATATACGCACGCCACTTCTGGATTTGGCTCTATACTCTTTAGGAGAGCCACGTTTAATCAGTACTTGATCGAATACTTTTTGAGTATAAAGTGCAGCAGCCATACCGGGCCTATCAGCAGAAACTTGATGTCATCCAAAAACGACGGTTTTTTGCCTTCTATCTTATGCCCGATAAACTGGCCTACCCATGATAATACAAATATCACCAAACAAACCAGCCATAATGCGGGGCCACCGCCTTTTTGCCATTCTGCCAGCCCGATCACTCCAAAACTAAACAGCATTAATACCAACAGCATAAAGTAGGATAATACCGGCGAGAGCTTATAGTAATAATAAATACTGAAAGCGATCAAAAATGAGGCCCAATTAAAAAAACCATTATAAGAACCTAAAAATTTGAGGTATGGGAAAGGGATAGACCACAACAAGCCAAACAAACTGAATACAATTAGCGGTACACATATCCAGTGTATTGATTTATTGGTTGGGTTTTGGTGACTCTCGGCGTATTTGGCAAAGTAAATATCAACCGGGCGCATATCTGCCGCCTTTCCGGATGTTGGCTTCTTATTTTGGGGACTACTCAATTTATAAATTTATAAATAATGTCATTTCAAACCTGCGTGCGGCAGGTTCAAAATGACATACAGAGGTTATTTACTCCTTACTTAGCAAAAGATACCGATCTGGTTTCCCTGATCACCGTAACCTTGATCTGGCCAGGATAGGTCATTTCAGTTTGTATACGGTTGGAGATATCAGCAGCTAATACTTCTGATTGCGCATCCGAGATCTTTTCACTCTCTACAACTACGCGCAATTCGCGGCCTGCCTGTATCGCGAATGTTTTTTCGACACCGGGATAAGATAAGGCCAGTTCTTCCAATTCTTTTAAACGTTTGATGTAGCTTTCAACCACCTCGCGGCGTGCACCCGGACGTGCGCCTGATATAGCGTCACACGCTTGGATGATAGGCGATAACATCGATGTCATTTCTATTTCATCGTGGTGGGCACCTATAGCATTGCAAACTTCTGGATGTTCCTTATATTTTTCGGCAAGCTGCATACCCAAAATAGCGTGTGGCAGTTCGGGATTATCATCAGGCACTTTACCAATATCATGCAACAGACCGGCACGTTTGGCTAACTTCACATTTAAACCAAGTTCCGCAGCCATGGTAGCGCAAAAATTGGCCACCTCGCGTGAGTGCTGTAAAAGATTTTGCCCGTAAGATGAGCGGTAACGCATACGGCCAACCATACGGATCAATTCAGGATGTAATCCATGAATACCCAGGTCTATTACTGTACGCTCCCCAATCTCAACTATCTCTTCTTCTATCTGTTTCTTAGTTTTGGCAACCACCTCTTCAATACGTGCAGGGTGTATGCGTCCGTCTGTTACCAGGCGGTGCATGGCCAGTCGGGCAATTTCACGCCTTACAGGGTCGAAACCTGAAAGGATAATCGCTTCAGGGGTATCATCCACAATGATCTCAATGCCGGTAGCAGCTTCCAGTGCCCGGATATTACGTCCTTCGCGGCCAATTATACGGCCCTTAATTTCATCATTTTCAATATTGAAAATAGATACTGTATTTTCAATAGCGCTCTCTGTGGCTGTACGCTGTATAGTTTGAATAACGATCTTTTTAGCTTCCTTAGTGGCAGTAAGCTTGGCTTCGTCAACAATATCCTTGATCTGGATCATAGCTTTGCTGCGGGCCTCTTCGCGTAAAGTATCTACCAATTGATTTTTCGCTTCATCTGCTGATAAGCCGGCAATGGTTTCCAATTGCTGCACATGTTGCTGCTTTAAAATCTCTACCTCTTCCTGCTTTTTAGTCGCGATATCTGTTTGCCGCTCAAGATTTTTACGGGTGTTATCCAGTTCAGATTCCTTGCGGTTCATGTTTTCCAACCGTTGATTAAAGGACTGCTCTTTTTGCTTTACCCCGTTTTCGCGCTGATTAATGGCATTGTTTTTTGAGTTGATCTCTTGCTCATGCTCAGCCTTCATCTGCAAAAACTTCTCTTTTGCTTCCAGTAATTTGTCTTTTCTTAATATTTCAGCGCCGGTTTCGGCATCCTTTAATATCTTTTTTACCTTGTTTTGAGCCGATGTTTCCTGGTCTTTAAAAAGCTTCCTGAGCAGGAAGCGGCCGATTACAATGCCCGTAGGCACACCGGCAAGCAGCCCGATAATAATGTATAATACTGTGTTCATCTTTAAGTTTATATAAATAAAAAAACCGCAACTAAATTTAAGTGTCATGTATTGAAAAACCTCAGATTACAGTGTGGGACCTGGGTACCGTTAAATGCAGCAATTGCTGCAAAGTAACGTTAACCTCCTTGATCCGCTGATATTGAAGCGTTAAGTTTTTAATAGTGAAACCTAAAATTTAACTGCGGTTAAATCTTAATGTGCTCTGTATGTGTAAAGAACGTTATTACTTCGAGAAAAATTCAGACAACAAATGATCCAATAGATAAACTTTATCCGCCACATCTGTATCCTCTACCGACACTTTTTTTTCCGCCTTCAATGACGATGTTGCATAATGCAACACACACATCGAAAGTAGATCCTGTTTATCCCTGACCGCATAATTTTCCTGATATTCCTTTATCCGGTCATTGATCAGTTTAGCCGCCCTGCGTATTATTTCTTCCTCCTCCATGTTTACCTTTAAGGGGTAAACTCTGTCAGCAATATTTATTTTTATGGAGATTTCTCCCATTTGAGCTATTCACTTTTTGTACTACTTTTTCAGTACTACAATACACTTATCTATTTCTTGCACAAATTCGTTAATTTTTTGCTTTATGTCAAGAGTTTTTTCATTAGTTTCTGAAAATGATTTTGCCACCTTCAATATCCGAAGCTTATCCTCCAAATCTTTGCTCTTATCTTTGCTTGCATTTAACGCTGTAGCAAGCGATTGATTCTCTAATTTAAGCAAATCATTCTCCTCCTGCAAGGCCGAGCAAAGCTCTATCAAACGCTCCGTTTTTTCTACAACTTTATTTAACTGTTCAGCTACTGAAGCCATTTATTGTTAGTTGATTGAGTTTATTAAGTTGTATTAAGCTGATTAGGTTATACCGGACTAATTAAAATTACAAAACTTAATCAACCGCTCATCCAATCAAATTAATCAACTGGTACTACTTCCTTATCTCCGCTCCTGCTTCTTTTCCGAAATTATAAATTAATTTTTGCATAATGGCATCTATGGTCTTGTCCGTCAAAGTTTTTTCTTCATCCTGTAAAGTAAAACTTAAAGCATACGACTTTTTACCCGCCGGAAGTTTATCACCCTGGTAAACATCAAATACATTTACCCCCTTCAATAATTTCCGCTCCGATTTTTGGGCTATTTGTTTTAGTTGCCCAAAAGTAATGTTTGCATCAATCAGCATAGACAAATCGCGCCTTACCGCCGGGAATTTAGATACCTCCTGGTAAATGATCTTATTCTTCCTTACAGCTGTCAGTATCACCTCGAAATTAAAGTCAGCGTAAAATACAGGTTTGTCTATATCAACTTTCTTTAAAGCCGATGCCGATACCTGTCCGAACTTAACCAGTTTTTTGTTATTAAAGCTGTATTGCAAACCAAAAGCAAGCTTGCTGCAAGTTGCATCTTCAACCGATACATCTTTAATATTCAATTTTTCTAATAAGCCATCAACAATAGCTTTTAGCTTATAAAAGGAAACCTCTCCGGGTTTTTGATTCCATTGTTCAGAATGGTCAGCCCCGGTAATAAATACTGAGAATCGTTGGGTTTCGGTATATTTATCATCCTTCACACTATAAACCTTACCAAACTCATAGATCTTAAGATCGCCGTTGCGCCTGTTTTGATTATAGGCAATAGCTTCTAATCCGGAAAACAGCATGCTTTGACGCATTACATCCAGGTCATTGCTCAACGGGTTTAAAATCTTCACCGCGTGTTCAAGATCATTTGAATAAGCCGACTTAGTCAACGAGTTTGATAATGTTTCATTAAATCCATTTGCTGTGAGCAAATCAGATATGGTGTTTTGCACATCATCTTTTTCAGGCCTTATGGAGTTATTTAGTGATGCCCTTATTTGCGATGGTATCTCTATATTATTGTAGCCATAAATGCGCAATATCTCTTCTATCACATCCACCTCACGGGTAACATCCACGCGATAGGCCGGAACTTTTAACGACAAGCCTTCGGCAGATTGATGCGTGATCTTTATATCAAGCGCGTTGATGATCGATCTGATCTCCTCATGGGCAATAGATTTCCCTATCAGCCTGTCAACATTTTTATAAGTGATATCAACATCAAACGGCTCTATTGTATTTGGATAGACGTCAGATATTTCAGAAGATATCCAACCACCTGCAACTTCCTTTATCAATAGCGCAGCATATTTTAAAGCAGTAACCGTAATATCCGGATCAGTACCCCGTTCAAAACGAAAGGAAGCATCAGTCTTTAGTCCATGCCTTTTTGACGTCTTGCGTACCCAAACCGGATTAAAATAAGCGCTCTCTAAGAATATATTTTTTGTCGAGTTTTTTACTCCCGAACCAACTCCTCCAAAAACACCGGCTATGCACATTGGCTCCGCGGTATTTCCAATCATCAGGTCGTTTGCTGAAAGCTTACGATCAACCTCATCAAGCGTTTTAAATGGAGTGCCTTCAGAATAAGTTTTCACGATCACTTTATTCCCTTTAATGGCATCCGCGTCAAAAGCATGCAACGGCTGACCCAAACCATGCAAAACATAATTGGTTACATCCACTACGTTATTGATAGACCTCACCCCTATTACACCCAACTTTTCCTTTAACCACTTAGGCGAATCCTTTACTTCAATGCCAGAAATTGTAAGGCTGGAATATCTTGGACAGGCTATTTCATTTTCAACAACAACCTCAATCTTGCGGTCGGTATTATCTACCTTAAAACCAGAAACGTCCGGTTTTATCAAACCTGTTTTTACAAAAGCAGCAATATCCCGTGCAGTACCCAGGTGCGAAGCCGCATCGGCACGGTTTGGTGTTAAACCAATCTCGTACAGGTAATCATCATTTAGCTTGAAATAATCTTTAGCCAAATCGCCTATCGGGGCATCGGCATCCAGAATCATAATACCTTCGTGCAAGTCACCCAAACCAATTTCGTCTTCCGCACAGATCATCCCTTCAGATTCTTCGCCACGTATTTTTGATTTGTTTATCTTGAATGGTTCACCGGTGGTAGGATATACGGTAGTGCCAATAGTAGCTACAACAACTTTTTGCCCTGCTGCCACATTTGAGGCGCCGCAAACTATTTGCAATTCAGTACCGGTACCGGCATCTACTTTGGTAATTTTCAACCTGTCGGCATTGGGATGCTGCTTGCAATCTTTAACATAACCTATCACCAATCCTTCCAGGCCGCCGGGTATGGCCTGCACTTTTTCAAGATTCTCCACCTCCAGGCCAATGCCGGTTAAAATTTGTGAAATTTGTTCGGGAGTTTTATCGGTATCAATAAATTGTTTAAGCCAGTTATAAGATATCTTCATTATAGCAAAATAATAATCGGCAAAGATACGATTTAAGGTGAAAGGGTAAAGATATAGCTGAAAGGATAAAGGCAAAAGGTTTTTTTAATCGGTTTAATTGACATTTTCGCCTTTATCTTTTCAACCATTTACCCTACAGCATCCCTTCATCACCAAAACTGAAATATCCGTTATCGGTAATTATCAAATGATCAGCTACATGAATATCAAGCATTTTGCCGGCAGCAACTATCCTTTTGGTAAGGTCTATATCCAAATGACTGGGTTTTAAATTGCCCGAAGGATGGTTATGTATCATAATAATGCTACTAGCCTGGTGTTGCAAGGCTGCATAAAATATGATCTTAGGATCGGCTACCGTGCCCGAACGCCCCCCTTTGCTAATCAGTTCCTTCCCTAACACCTTGCCGGAACGGCCAAGCAGTAATATCCAGAATTCTTCATGGTTCAGATCAACCAGGTGACGCCGCATCAGAGTGTAAGCATCCTTGCTGCTGAGAATGGTTTCTACTGCCTTGCTTTCAGCTTCATTCCTTCGCCGTCCAATTTCAAGGGCTGCAATAATAGAGATCGCCTTGGCCTCGCCTATGCCCCTGAAATTTGAAAGTTCATTAATGGAGCCTTTTGCTAATTTATTGAGGTCATTATCATAGTGATGCAGTATACGCTTACTCAGTTCAACGGCCGATTCAGTCCGGCTTCCTGATCCTATCAATATAGCTATCAGTTCGGCATCAGTTAATGCACGGCGGCCCTGCGTACTCAGTTTTTCACGCGGTCTGTCCTCTTCGGCCCATGATTTTATGCTGATCTTGTTTTCGTAATCTTTCATTTACACGATTTAGTGATTGCAATGATTATATTGATAATGCGACATTTAATCTCTTCAAATCTATCTAATCCTTCAATCGTGTCCAAAAAAAATAGCGATGGATTAAAAAC
>JAQBOK010000062.1 GCA_028288085.1 Mucilaginibacter sp. | reverse complement strand
ACAGGGAATATGACACTGTGATAGCTTAATTTCTAATCAGCAAAAGTGCTCAGCCGGTTAAGCTTAACCGAAATCTGATTCGTGGAAATATCCCGCATCAAATTATTTTCAAAACACAGTTACCTTTTCAATTCCCTCGCGTATTGGTTATAGATCATCAATGCCATTCTCATAATATTGTATAAACCTAACAAAAAGGCAATTACATTTAGCGGATTGAATAAATGTAAGATTAGTATTATTAAATTATTTTAATATGAAAAAAGCTAACTCACCTTTAACAATTCTTTTATTTTCATCCTTAGTACTGCTAACCAGCTGTACTAAAAAACCTGTTTATGCTCCTATCAACCTGCATGAATCAATGGTATCCACTTTTGTGGGGAGCGGAGTTGCCGGCTCAACCGATGGAACAGGGAAGCAAGCAAGCTTTCATCATTTAACTGCATTAACCATAGATGCCGCCAATAACTTATACGTTGCGGATGATAGTACTGGGCAGATCCGAAAGATCACCGCTACTGGCGGAGTTTCTACATTGCCCGATAATGGAGCTGCATCAGGAGGGACACATTATTTTAGTCCAAGCGGATTAGCTATAGATAAAGGCGGTAATTTTTATATTAATTACACTTCAGATGATGTGATAAGAAAAGTAAATCCCGGCGCTACACAAGGTGCTATATTTGCAGGCAATTACAGGCAAACAGGGGCACTTGATGGTTTAGGCGCATTAGCTACCTTTAATTTCGCGAATGGTTTAGCGATTGATGCAGAAGGGAATATTTATGTAGCGGATTCCGGTAATAATTTGATCAGGAAAATTACGCCGCAGGGAAATGTGACCACACTGGTGGGCAGCGGACTGACTGGATCGGCTGATGGAACGGGTAAGGCCGCAAGTTTTAACTTCCCAATTGCTTTGACAGTTGATGCTGCCGGAAATGTTTATGTGGCAGACAGAGGCGGAAACCTGATAAGAAAGATCACGTCAGGCGGCATAGTAACTACATTTGCCGGCAGTGGTCACCAGGGCGATAGCGATGGTACGGGAAAAGCGGCAAGTTTTGGTGACCCAAGCGGTATTGCAATTGATAGCAAAGGGAGTTTATTTGTGACCGATAGTGATTATGGGATCATCAGGAAAATAGATCCTTCTGGTAAGGTAACTACAATTGCAGGAAACACTGGCCAGGGCGCTGATGACGGGCCCGGACCAATAGCAAGCTTTAATGACCCGATTGGAATAGTAATCGACAAGAATGATGTTATCTATGTAAATGATTTTGGCAATAACCTGATCAGGAAGATTGTAATTCAATAACCTATTGATCAGCGGTTTCTGCCTTTAAAACAGACTTTCTATCATTATAGGATATTAAAAGGCCAATTACCCCGGCAGTAACACATACATCAGCGAAATTAAAAATACCTGTGCGCAGGTTATGAATACCAATATTCATAAAATCGGTCACATGCCGGTCGAACATGATCCGATCGATGATATTTCCAATGCCCCCGGCAAATACCAGGGAGAACGAAAGTATTTTAAGCGGGCTCAATTCCCGCATCTTCGTAATAGCATACACGAACAATATGATCAGGAATATTAAAGGCAGGATGCTTAACAGCCAAAAACTAACCGGTTTGGATAGCTGATCACCAAGGCTTAACGCTGCGCCGGTATTCTCTACATATTCAAGTCTTACGGTATTATGGAAATAAGATATAGGTTCGCGAAACATCAGGTGTTCCTTCGCCAGGTTTTTGGTGATCCGGTCGCAGCCAATAAATATTAATGATGTTAAACAGAACAATAAAACTTTCAACCAATTCTTCATCGCAATTATATTAAAGCCCTCTTCTTTGGGAGAGGATTTAGATAAGATCTTACCTCAGCCTATCAGCCGATTTTACCAACTTTTCATCCCTTTGTATAGCCTTTGCCGCAAATATAACCAATACGATACTTACAGAGCTTAATAACGCTCCTATACCAAAGTTATTGGTGGTTAAGTCGGCCCCGCCGGTAGCAGATTTTACAGTTTGTGCTATCCAGAAGCTATATCCAAAAATCACGAAGATATAACCATAACATAAGGCCATTTGCTGTTTCCGGTTTTTGTATAAAAAGACCAGGATAATCGGTAAGATAGCCACAATAGCTGTCGCGGCTATTAATGCTATAAAACTCTGGGTATGCGCCTGCTGGCCATTCACATCCTGGTAAATACCAGTAACCTTTATGGTAGATGCCACCCCCTCCACATAAACATTGTGTACTAAAGGGAACAAAAAAAGAGCAAATATTACCAGGCTGGCAAGCAATAAATAAACGCTTTGTATACGTTGGAGCATAGTATCAATAAATTAATGACGCAAAGATAGAATTGTTTAAGGCAAAATTTGGAGTTCCAACTAAAAACGTGACTTTCAATTCGTAATTCATACATCAAAATTCATAAATCAAAACATAACTTTGCCACGTGTCCGAAAAACAACGCTATTTTATTGAATTGGCTTATGATGGTACCAACTATCATGGCTGGCAAATACAGCAAAATGCGATAAGCGTGCAAGAGGTATTGAACAAAGCTTTAGCTACTGTATTACGCGAACCCATAGAAACTATAGGCTGTGGCCGAACTGATACCGGAGTGCATGCGCGGCAGTTGTATGCACATTTCGACAGTAAGAATCCCGGAATTTTCAATCCTAAATCCGAAATAGGCGTCAATGCCCTCTTGCCTGATGATATTGCAGTAAAGCGCATTACACCTGTTCACGCTGATGCCCATGCCCGTTTTGATGCTATTTTGCGTTCATACGAGTATCATGTACATTTTGAAAAAGATCCTTTTAAGATCAATCATTCGTGGCAACTGCGTGATAAACCTGATATAGCCCTCATGAATGCAGCAGCCAAGATCATAATGGAATACACTGATTTTAGTTGTTTCAGTAAATCAAACACACAGGTATTTACCAACAACTGTAAAATATCAAAAGCCGAATGGGTTTATGCAAACGGTTGCCTGGTATTCCATATCTCAGCTGATCGCTTTTTGAGGAATATGGTACGTGCCATAGTGGGCACATTGATGCTGGTTGGCAGAAAAGAAATTGCGCCCGGAGAAGTAAGAGAAATAATTGAAAGTAAAAACAGAAGCAACGCTGGCGTGTCTGTACCAGCATGCGGTTTATATTTAACAGAAGTAAAATACACATATTTGTAATATCGGGTTATGATTTAAATCAAATCAATAATTCAGTAAAATCAACAATTCAATAAATGTCACAAATAACCGGTAAGGCGCTCGATTGGAAACTGCTAAAGCGGGTGATGCGCTATGTAAAACCGTATAAACGTACTTTTATCATTGCTGCATTCCTGACTATTTTTTTAGCTGGCAATGCCCTTATTCAGCCCTTTTTAATGCAGATAACGCTGGATAAATATATCCTGGGCAATAATTATAACGGGTTGGTTTTAATGGTGGGGCTAATGACCGCTCAATTGGCCATACAAACCCTGGCACAGTATTATCAAACCTACTCAACCAACTCACTGGGACAATCTGTAATACGCGATCTGCGCATAGATATCTTTAATCACATCATGAGCCTGAGGTTAAAATATTTTGACCACACCCCTATCGGAATGCTCATTACGCGTACAGTATCAGACCTGGAAACGATTGCTGACATATTTTCGGAGGGGTTAATATCCATTATGGGCGACCTGCTGCTGGTAGTTGCCATTATTGTTTATATGTTGGTAAAAGATTGGAAACTGGCACTCATCACTTTGATACCCATGCCTTTTCTATTTCTATCAACCTATGTATTTAAGGAGGCCATTAAATCCTCCTTCCAGGAAGTGCGTACACAGGTGGCGCAACTGAACACTTTTTTAGCCGAACATATTTCCGGCATCAGCATCATCCAGTATTTCTCACGTGAGGATCAGGAGATGCGAAAATTTAAGTCTGTTAACATAAAATATCGTGATGCCAATATCCGGTCTAATTGGTATTATTCCATATTCTTCCCGGTGGTTGAAATATTATTTGCTGTTTGTATCAGCTTGTTGGTTTGGTATGGCTGCAAACGGATATTAACCGATCAGCAACTAACCAACCTCGGGACAGGCGATCATCCAGTAACACCCGGTTTAATATTGGCTTTTATTGTTTTGCTGAACCTTTTATTCAGGCCGATAAGGCAATTGGCAGATAAGTTTAACACCCTGCAAATGGGCATGGTTGGCGCCGATAGGATATTTAAAGTACTTGACACAAATGAAGTTGCTGTAAATACCGGAACGCTAAAACCGGCAGGATTGCGGGGCGATATATCATTTGACCATGTTTGGTTTGCCTACAACGATGAAAATTGGGTACTGAAAGATATCAGTTTCCATGTAAAACCTGGCGAAACACTGGCCCTTGTGGGTGCAACAGGCGCAGGCAAATCATCCACTATCAATATCCTGAACCGTTTTTACGAAACCAGCAAGGGCATGGTTAAGGTTGATGATGTGGACATCAGGGAATACGAAGTGGGTTTTTTACGTTCGCAGATAGCAACAGTGATACAGGATGTTTTTTTGTTTACTGATACCATTGCCAATAACATCAGCCTGAACAATCCAACCATCACCCGCGACCAGATCATTGCGGCAGCAAAGGATGTAGGAGCACATGAGTTTATTGAACGTTTACCCGGCGGCTATGATTATAATGTGATGGAGCGCGGATCAACCCTATCATCGGGGCAGGCACAGTTGATCTCGTTCATCCGGGCCTTAGTTTATGATCCGGCTATCCTGGTACTGGACGAGGCAACCTCCTCAGTAGATACCGAAACCGAGATATTAATTCAAAACGCCATTAATAAACTGATGCAGGGCCGTACCGCGATAGTAATTGCCCATCGCTTATCTACCATACAAAATGCGGATAAGATAATTGTGCTGGATCATGGCGAGATAAAGGAAACAGGCACCCACCAGGAGTTATTAAAAATTGAACACGGCTACTACCGAAAACTGTACGACCTGCAGTTTAATTCCGCAGGGATATCAAGGTAGCTATAATTTTGAGTTGTCATTAAACATGCTGCAACTCACAATCGGCATCTATTCTTTCGGTTCTTTATTTACAGAATGTACAGGCTGCTCCTCACGTTCATGTTTTTTTGCAATATCGCCACCATGTGGTTTATCAGCATGATACTCTTTGTCAGAACGCCTTACTTTACTTTTGCCGCCATTATCATGAGGCCTGTGTGTGGGAGTATCCGCAGGCGACGGTTTATCGGTTGAATTTGCAGGTTTTGTCATTTTATTTTGCTTTATAAGTTTAACAAGTACCTGCATTTTTTGTTTATCGGCTAAACCATGATAAACAGGTTTAATAATCGCAAAAACAAACGTTAATTTTTGTTAAAATGTATTCTGACAAAAGGCTTAGCAAATAATAATAACAGATAAAGTTTTACCTTTAGTGGCAGGTTTGTTATTTTCGCAGCATTGGATGCGAAACAGGAACACCTCAAACAAAAGCTTATGGAAGAATTTGAAGCAAGCGAATCAGCAAAAAAAACAAAAGCGATATACATATCTACCGTTTTTGGCATAGCTATGGTATTGCTTATGATCGGTTTGCTGGGGCTTATCCTGGTTAATGCCAACAATCTTTCGCGTTACGTAAAGGAAAATATTGTATTGAATATTTTTGTGGATGAAGGTGCACACGAAACAGACGTACTGCAATTGCAAAAACAACTGGATGCAAACCCAATTGTTAAACAAACCCAATATGTAAGTAAGGAACTCGCTGCACGCAACCTGCAAAAGGATCTGGGCGAAGACTTTGTAAAGTTTTTGGGTTATAATCCCTTATCCCAATCATTAGATGTGTATTTAAAGGCTGATTATGCCAATAATACCAGCATAGAGAAGTTTAAAGCCGAATTATTAAAAAACCCATTGATAAAGGAAGTTAAATACCAGCAATCACTGGTTGACCAAATGAACCAAAACCTGACCAATATTAGCCTCATCATCCTGGTATTTGCGGCAATATTTGTGGTACTTTCGGTGGCACTCATCAATAATACCATCAGGCTGGCCATTTATTCCCAACGCTTTTTGATCAAGTCAATGCAGTTGGTTGGAGCTACAAAAGGATTTATTCGTAAACCTTTTATTTTGTACGGCATCTGGCATGGTCTTTTGGGCGCCTTAATTGCCATCATCATTTTAATGGGCACTTTATATCTCTCGCTGAAAGAAATACCCGACCTGGTTATACTTCAAAACAAAGCTGAATTTGGTCTTGTATTTTTAATCGTGGTGGGGTTAGGAATCTTCATCTCGGGTTTCAGTACGCTACTGGCAGTAAATAAATACCTGCGTTTAAAAATATACAACCTATACAGATAAGGCTAACGCCGGGAAGCTATAATTAATCAATAATTCAACAATTAAAAAATACATGGCACAAAATCAAAGTAAACCAGGCGCACCTATCAAAACAGGGGCATCAATAAGGACAAAGGAAAGCAACTCTACCCCTGTAAAATTCATATTCGATAAAACCAATTACCGTTTATTGATAGCCAGTATCGCTGTAGTTGCCTTTGGCTTTATATTAATGTCGGGCACTACTGATATTTATAGCGACACCAAAATAATATTGGCCCCCATTGTTGTTTTATCTGGTTTTGCTCTCGGATTCTTCGCAATACTAAAAAAACCTTCAGCCAATTAATTTGGTGATTGATTGATCTTGCTGGGTTTAGTTTGCAAATAAGATACGCAAACTCAATCCGGCTCATTCAAATCAATCCAACCCATTCCATTTAATTCTAACTTATCACACTATGAATATTATACATGTTATTATCCTGGCCATAATTGAGGGACTAACAGAATTTTTACCTGTTTCTTCAACCGGGCACATGGTTATTGCGAGCTCATTAATGGGTATTAGTAAAGATGAATTTGTAAAGCTATTCGAAGTGGTTATTCAGTTAGGGGCCATTCTTGCTGTAGTAGTATTGTACTTTAAACGCTTTGTTCAATCTGTGGATTTCTATGTTAAATTGGTAATTGCGGTAATACCCGCAGTAATTTTGGGTTTATTACTAAAAAAACATATCGACAAACTATTGGAGAGCCCTTTGGTGGTAGCTATAGCATTTGTGTTAGGAGGGATAATTTTGCTGTTTGTTGATGATTGGTTTAACAAACCACTGATTAAGGAGGAAAAAAGAATCAATCACATTACGGCGCTTAAAATAGGTTTCTTTCAGTGTTTGGCAATGATACCAGGTGTTTCTCGCTCTGCCGCTTCAATTGTAGGCGGTATGTCTCAAAAACTAAGCCGTAAAGCTGCTGCTGAGTTCTCGTTCTTTCTGGCGGTGCCCACTATGTTTGGCGCTACTGTAAAGGATCTGTATGATTTCTATAAAAAAGGCAGTTTCTCCACTCCTGATTTTCACCAGGATATAAAGTTCCTGGTAATAGGCAGTGTTATAGCCTTTATTGTGGCCTTGCTGGCTATTAAATCTTTCATTACTTTTTTAGAAAAGCGTGGATTTAAATTGTTCGGATGGTATCGCATTGTGGCCGGCATCATTATCATTATCCTGTATTTTACGGGGAATGCGTTGCATACGGTCTAAACCACCAATCGTTGTTTGAATTACTGATAAGAATTTAATAGTATCCATTATATTATAATTAGCACAATTCTCAAACCTGTCAAATCAGCGATTCAGACAATATCCTTATCTTTGCCACAAACAGCTAATTGAAAAATACTTTTTCCAACATCGAAGAATTTGCCGATGGCCAGTTGTTACTGGTAAATAAACCATACAAATGGACCAGCTTTGATGTGGTAGGTAAAATACGCAATGCCTTTAAGCCGCTTAAATTAAAAGTCGGTCATGCTGGCACGCTTGATCCCTTAGCTACCGGCTTGCTTATCATTTGCACTGGTAAGATGACCAAACAGATCGACAGTTTCCAAGCGCAAGAAAAGGAATATACGGGGACATTGGTATTGGGTGCCACTACGCCAACTTACGACCTCGAAAGCGAACCCGAACAACTGTTTGCAACCGATCACCTTACTGAAGGGCAAATTAAAGAAGCCTGTAAACAATTCACCGGCGATATACAGCAATATCCGCCTGCGCATTCTGCAATAAAAATTGATGGCGAACGGCTTTATGAAAAGGCGCGCCGGGGCGAAGAGGTTGAGCTGCGTTTACGTAATGTTACCATCAGCGAATTTGAAATAACAAGGATCGAATTGCCCGAGGTTGATTTCAGGGTAGTATGCAGCAAAGGCACCTACATACGTTCATTGGTAAGTGACTTTGGCAAGGCATTAAACAACGGCGCTTATCTTTCGCGATTAAGGCGTACCCGCAGCGGAAATTTTAGGGTTGAAGATGCTTGGGAAGTAATGGAGATTGTAAACACAATCAGGGATTTGAAGAACATACCGATTATTGATATTAATAATGAAAATATACAATAACATAGATGAATTTGAACCGGTTAAAAACGCGGTAGTTACTATTGGCACTTTTGACGGAGTTCACTTAGGACATCGTAAGATCATTGAGGGGATAAAGGAACTGGCAAAAGCGTCAGGCGGCGAAACGGTGATCTTAACTTTCTTTCCGCATCCGCGGATGATATTACACCCCGAAGATCAAAATATAAAGATGATCAACACCATCAGTGAAAAAGCTGAACTACTGGAACAACTTGGTGTGGATCATTTAATTATTACTCCTTTTTCAAGAGATTTTTCTAACCAAACTGCAGAAGAATATATCCGTGATGTATTGGTAGATAAGATCGGCACAAAAAAAATAGTGATCGGTTATGACCACCGCTTTGGAAAAGACCGCCAGGGTGGTTTAGCCGAGCTTCAGCAACTGGCCCCTGTTTATGGTTTTGAAGTGATAGAAATACCAGAGCAGGACATACATGATGTAGCGATAAGTTCAACGCTGATCAGAAAAGCACTTTTAAATGATGAAATAGATCTGGCCAATGAATTTTTGGGTTATCCATTTTTTGTAACTGGTAAAGTAACGCGGGGCGACCAGATAGGCAGAACTATTGGTTATCCTACTGCCAATATCATGATCGAGGAAGCTTATAAGCTAATACCTGCCGACGGTATTTTTGCTGTAAAGGTCTATTTGAACAATCAGGAATATAAGGGCATGGGTTATATTGGTCAACGTCCTACTATAAACGGCATGATGCGGAATATTGAGGTAAACATTTTTGATTTTAACCAGGATATTTATACACAGCCTATCCGTATGGAACTCATTAAATTTGTCCGGGGTGATGTTAAGTTCGAATCGCTTGATCAGTTAACAGAACAATTGGGGAAAGATAAACAGGCAGTACTGGCTTTACTTCAGTAGCAGTTATTCATACATTGTAGTTATTAGGCGGTAATATTTTAATTTTTTCTATTAATTTAGAATGTAATTCAAGATATGGTGTTAAACTATTAACCCAAAAGTTTACTATGAACTAACTAATGAAGCTAAATCTCGATAAACAGGAAAGCGACTTTTTAAACCAGGTTATTGGCGGTTGGGAAAAACAAAATCTTATAGATGCAGGGCAAGCTGAAAAGCTCCGAAACTCGTACGAAGTAAAAGGTTTTGACTGGATGCGCCTTGCTAAATATTCATTTTGGATAGCGCTGGTTTGTGGTGCAGCTTCCTTTGCCTTCCTCATTGTTAATGACACCATTGTTAACTGGCTCAAAAAATTATATTACACTCCGGATATTATCATCAGCATACTGGCTGGTGTGATGGCTGCATTTCTTTTCTTATGGGGCCGACAGCGCGAAAAGCGCTCTCCCGAAAAAGTATTCAGTAATGAGGCTGTGATATTTACAGGCGTTTTATTTACAGCATGCTGCATTGCCTACCTTGGTAAAACTTTCGATAATGGTTCAGGCCATTATTCCATCCTGTTTTTAATATCTGTATTTGTTTACGGATTTTTGGCCTACCGTTTAGATTCAAAGCTTATCTGGCTGTTTGCATTAGTTTCCCTTGGCAGCTGGTTTGGTACCGAAACCGGTTATCAAACCCAATGGAGTCATTATTTTTTAGGGATGAATTATCCTCTGCGTTTTGTAGTGTTCGGCCTTGTTCTGGTTAGTTCTTGCCATTTATTGCGAAATAGAAAATGGTTCAGCAATTTCTGGGAGCTCACCTATGTGATCGGGCTTTTATACCTGTTCCTGTCCTTATGGTTATTAAGTATTTTCGGTAATTATGGCTCAATTGATAGTTGGTGGAAGGTAAAACAGATCAGTTTGTTTTATTGGGGAATTATATCAGGAGCAATGGCTGCTGGTTTTATGCTATACGGATTAAAAAGCAAGGATGTGATTGCCCGGGAGTTTGGGATAACCTTTCTGCTGATTTTTATTTATACCAAGTATTTTGAGTACTTCTGGGGCAGTACCAATCATACGCTTTTCTTTGGTATATTGGCGGTTTCCTTCTGGCTAATTGGCCGCAAGGCGGAAAAAATATGGAATAGAGGTGCCGTTGATTAGTTAAAGAAAACCACAAATTCAATCAACTAAAATATCAATGCTTAAAAAAAGTTAAATATACCTGTTTAACAATGTGATAAGCCGCAAAAGCAAAGAACAGCACTGCAATACTGGTATTGATGGTCCTGTTGCTTAGTGCTAATTTACTTTGTACATACCTGGCCGATTTGGCATAAATAAACAGACATAAAAATGCACCCGCGGCTGAACCAATACTAAAGATGACCAACGCAAATCTGCCCGTTTCTATCCATTCATGCGTAATGAGATAAGTTCCGGTAATCATCCAAAAGGGTATTTGTACCGGGTTTAAAAAGCCCAGTAATATGCCATACTTTATGCTATCGCGGTCTGAATTCTTTTTGGTTTCAGGCGCCTTTTTACGGTGTATCCAGGTAATAACCCCCATTGTTCCAAATAACACCATCATTATCCAGTCAATAATGGTACTTAAATTCAATTGCTGCGATAGCCAGTCTGCAGCATTCATAATAAAGTAAGTGAAGAAAAATTCAACGCATGAAAATGCGATTATAAATTGGAGTGATTGTTTAATACCCCGGTTGATGGCTATTTGTACTACGGATAAATTAATGTTTCCCGGCGGGATATACCCTATAAAATTGGCTATAATACCTATAAAAAAGGTTAAAAATATCATCGGTCTAAAATAAGGTTTTAATGTGTGGATTTTGGATATGCAGATGTGCGAATGAAAAATTTAAAAATGATTGAGTAAGAAAAGGATTTAGCAAATAATCAAAATCATTTGCACATAAAAATTGCACATTTGCACATCCGCATATTTGCACATTTAATTATGTCTTCTCAAAAGATCGTCTCCCTTCTACCCGCTGCTACCGAAATTGTTTGTGCCCTTGGCCTTGAAGAAAACCTGGTTGGCCGATCGCATGAATGTGATTTCCCGCTTTCGGTAAAGCAATTGCCTGTATGTTGCGAAGCCAATTTTCCGGATAACTTAAGTAGTGCGGCTATTGATAGAAAAGTAAAAGAGCTATTGAGTGATGCATTGTCAATTTATACTGTAAACCGCGAAAAGATAAAACAGCTTGATCCTGATGTAGTGATCACACAGGCTCAATGCGAGGTTTGCGCCGTATCATTAAAGGAGGTAGAGGAAGCGTTGGAGAATTATTTGGACAAACGGGCGCAGATCATTTCATTACAACCCAATAGCCTTGAAGATATTTTTAATAATATCCGCGAAGTTGCCTCTGATTTAAATGTATCTAAAGAGGCGGATAGACTTATAGAAGGTCTTAACGAAAGGGTTGACATTGTTCGGCATAAGCTAAAGTTTATGGAGAATAAGCCAACTGTTGCCTGCATCGAATGGCTTGAACCGATGATGGTATCAGGCAATTGGGTGCCTGAATTAGTTAATTTAGCAGGCGGTATTCCTGTCATTGCCGAAACCGGCCAGCATTCACCATTCATTCAGTGGGTGGATATTCGATTGCATGATCCGGAAATCATCATTGTAATGCCCTGTGGGTTTTCTATTGAACGCACTTTAAGCGAACTGGATATATTGCTTCAATTACCCGGATTCCAGGAATTAAAAGCTGTAAAAAATAATCGTTTTTATCTTGCTGATGGTAACCAATACTTTAATCGCCCCGGCCCGCGCATTGTGGATTCTATTGAAATATTAGCCGAAATAATACACCCTAAGCAGCTTACATTTGGTTATGAAGGTGATGGGTGGATTAAGTTTTCTTTATAAAATGTTGCAGACAAGAATACCCAACAATATTGTTTTTTATAAAGGGTTACCATCTTTTTAAAATTTACAAATAAGTTCTATATTTACGTTTCCAATAAACCTAATATTATTACTATGCGCCATTTTTTTATTGCAGTTCTCGTTGGTTTGGTATGCATTAAAGCCAGTGCTTTTACTACCGGGCCTAAGTTTAATGCGCATGATCTTTCAATCAGTTGGGAAGCTATTGAGAATGATAAACCGGTAAAGGGACAATCATTAAATGCGCTTACCATTACTAATAACGGCAAAAACACATTGCCGGCTACAGGCTGGAAAATGTATTTTAATTCCGCGCGATTAATTGTATCAGCTACCCCTACAGGCAATGCCAAAATAGATTTTGTTAACGGTGATCTGTTCAGTCTTACTCCTGCAAATACTTTCCAGGAATTAAAACCGGGTGCATCAATACGTATCGAATTTGTGGTAGAGGATTTAGTAGTGAACACGACTGACGGGCCCGAAGGTTTTTACCTGGTGTGGGATACTGAACCGGATAAAGGTCATAATATTGGAGGTTTTACTTACAAGCCATTTAAACCCAACTATCCGGGTTTGATTACCCCCGAAATTATCTACAATCAAAATAAAAATATCACCGGTGTTCCAGAAGAACAGTTAACTAAAGTGTTTCCAACGCCGGTGAGTTATAAAGAAACAGGCGGAGATTTTGTTCTGGATAGGAATACCACAATGTCAACAAATATTGGGAAGACGTTTGATACAGAGAATAATACCTTACATTCCTTTTTACAATCTTTAATCAGTGATAAATTTATTATTCCTACACATTCAGGAACAGTTAAGCAACTCAAAGCTGCGCGGGTTCAGTTGGAAGACGGTTTTGGTGCAGAAGGATACAAATTAAGCATTAATGTTAATGGCATTTTTATTACAGCGTCAACACCTGTCGGCGCGTTTTATGGTATTCAATCCTTAAAAACATTGATCCCACCATCTGCGTATGCCCACACCCAAAAAGAAATAAAAATTCCTTGTGTTGAAATAAAAGACGAACCCCGCTTCGCGTACCGTGCTTTTATGCTGGATGTAGGTCGCAATTTTCAGTCCAAAGAAGAAGTAATGAAAGTGCTTGATGCGATGGCTCTGTATAAACTCAACGTATTTCATCTCCATTTAACTGAGGATGAAGGCTGGCGTTTGGAACTGCCGTCGCTACCTGAATTAACAGAAGTTGGATCAAAGCGCGGCCATACTTTGGATAGCAAACACTTTTTGCCGGCCTCACATGGTTCTGGTGGCGAAGTGGACAATAAAACAGGTACCGGATTTTATACCAGGACTGATTATATCGCCATATTAAAATATGCCAAAAGCCTGCATATTACCGTTATACCCGAGATAGAATCACCGGGGCATGCACGCGCTGCCATCAAAGCAATGAATGCGCGTTACGACCGCTTAATGGCCGAAGGAAAAAAGGCTGAGGCTGGGAAATATCTGTTGAGTGATCCAAACGATAAATCAGATTACAGTTCTAACCAATACTGGAAGGATAATATTATTGACGTCTCCCTGCCATCAACCTATAATTTCGTGGAGACTGTTATTAATGATATTGTAGATATATACAAGGAGGCCGGAGCGCCGCTAAACACGATCAATTTCGGCGGGGATGAAGTACCGGCCCATGTTTGGGAAAAGTCGCCATCTTATTTAGCCTTAAAGGCCAATCGCCCCGAAATTCAAAGCACAAGCGACCTCTGGTATTATTTCTATGGGAAAGTTAACCAATTGGTAAAGGCCAAAGGTCTTTATCTATCCGGCTGGGAAGAAATGGCTTTGCGCAAAACCACATTAGACGGTAGCCCTGTTTATGTGCCAAACCCGGATTTTATGCCAGAGCATTTACAAACTGAAGTATGGAACAATACGCTTGGCGATGGCAACGAAGACCTGGCATATAAGTTGGCTAATGCCGGGTACAAAGTGGTGCTTACCTGCGTAACCAATTTGTATTTTGATATGGCCAACTATAAATCATTTGACGAGCCGGGATATTATTGGGGCGCCTTTGCTGATATTGACAAACCTTTTTCGTTTATCCCTTATGATTATTTCAAAAACTCTAAGGTTGATAAAAACGGGCTACCGCTTAACCGCAGTATTTTTATCGGCAAGCAACGCTTAACTGATTATGGTAAAAGCAATATCATAGGTATGCAAAGCGCGGTATGGGGCGAAAACATAAAAAGCACCCAGCGACTTGAATATATGATGTTGCCGCGATTGCTGGGTTTTGCAGAACGCGCCTGGGCTAAAGACCCGGATTGGGCAACAGAAAAAGATACCGCAAAAAGCGAAGCGCTTTACCAGCAGGCATGGGTAAATTTTTTAAATGTTTTGGGAAAACGGGAGTTGCCGAGGCTAAGTTATTACGCTGGCGGATATGGTTATCGTATTCCCAAACCGGGCGCGATTTTGCAGGACGGAAAATACTTTGCTAATGAGCAGTTCCCGGGATTAACCATTAGGTACACCACCAATGGCAAAGATCCGGATGCTAAAAGCCCCATTTATAACGATGCTGTTACAAACAATAATTCTGTTATAAAATTCAGGGTTTTTGACAACAAAGGGCGCGGCAGTAACGTTACTGAAACAGTTAAACAATAACTAGTAGCAATAAAAGCACTGTACATACATGTGCTTTTATTGCTCATCCAATTTATAGTGTAACATTCAACCCAATATAATAATTGCGGGGCGCAGAAGCATTATAATAGCGGTTACCAACCGCGTTCAGATCATCACCCAAACTGTATTTTTCATTTAACAGATTGTCAATTCCGGCATATATTCCTAAGCTGGTTTTACGGTTTATTTTATGCTCCCATCCTGCTTTGGCTTGTACCAAATCATAGTGACCGGCAAACGTTGTATTAGCATCATTAAGTGGTATGCGCGAGGTATAATTATATTCTGCAAAAACGTATAAATGACTGGGAAATTTAACCTGTACACTGGAAACAAAAACCTGATCGGGCACTCCTGTCAGTTGGTTGCTTGAACCGGTGAAAGTGAAACGGTATATGGTTGCCGATTCATTGATCTGCAACCCTCTTATAAAATCAACATTGTTTTGGCGGATCAGCCAATCAGTAAAATATAATTCAAATCCCGGCTGATGAGTTCCGCCAACATTATTATAAGTTTCTGTTTCATCAGGATTTATATGCAGGATGATCGCATTTATCAATACATAAAAAAACACGGAGGCATCCAGGTACATACTTTCATCTTCATTACGCAGCCTGAAGCCCGTTTCATAATTCCAGCCATACTCAGCCTGTAAACTTGTATTAATAATATTGTCGGTTGGCCTAATTTCAGCTGTTGTAGGTGTTGAGTAACCGCGACTTACCGATGCCCGCCAATTAAAGTTATTAGTGAACTGGTAAGATATCGCAACCCGTGGCATTACCTGTGGCGAAAAACTACGATCTGTAAACGACGGCTCATTATTCGGGTATACATTCCTGAATTTATAGTCATAAAAATTCAGGCTCAGGGCTGCTTCTAAATGGAAACGTTTGTCAATATCCGCTAAATAGCGCGCAAAAATAAAATGCTGGTTAGTATTGATCTTGTCCAAAGTTTGTGCAGTATCCCTAACACCCAAATGATTCCCGTAATTATTAATGTCCGAATTGGTTTGTTGCCATTCCAATCCCAGGTTCACTTTCCAGTTAATTATGGTGTCGGGCTTACCGCTCAATTCAAAATAACTTCGCAGGCCATAAGTACCTTCATAACGTTGCTCATAGTTGGTAATAAATGGGTTGGCAAAATCAACATATGAGCCAAAAACAGATGACACATTTCTTAGCCTGTCGGTAATATGTATCTCATTTACCAATCCACCCAAAAGCACTTTTTGATAAATACCTATTTTTTGTTGTATCGCCCCTGGTACTGTTTTGGTAGGCAACCTTGCCAGCTGCGGTTCAGTTTGATACTGGCTCAGCGTTAAGCCACCGGGTGTTTCATAACTTAAGTCAGAGTAAAATCCTAAAAACTTTAGCTGGTCATTCCGCGAAAATGTCCACTTGTCTGAAGCCTGCACATACTTGCGCTGCATATAACTATTCTGCCGGTAGCCTCCATACGTTTGATAAGCCTGGCTGATGTTCAATTGATTATTATCCGTGTGATTTTGCAGCGAGGCATTTTCATGGAAAAGACCATAGGAACCTGCATTTAAACCTGCTGATAAAAAGCTGCTGTCATTATACCTGTTAACAGGGCTTATGAGCACCACTCCACCAGAATTAGCACCAAACAAACTACCATCCGGGCCCTTTAATACCTCAATTCCCTGCACACTATTCATATCTATGGCATTCAGATAAGTATTGCCCCCGGCATCAGTTAGTGGTATCTCATCATAATATATCTTTACGTCGCGCACACCGAACGGCGAGCGCAATAAGCTGCCTCTTATTGATAAACGGTAACTGCCGGGTGAACGCTCTTCCGCGCGCACACCTGGAACCGTGTTTAACGCGGATACCAGTGAATTGTCGGGCTGTAGCTTTAATTGTGTCGGGCCTAATACACTTACCGAAGCCGGGACACTTAAAACAGGCTGCTCAATAAGATAACCCCTTACCGTAACACCGGTTAAATGCTTTGCGCTATCCTTTTTTAAAGTGTCGGTGGGCTTTTGTGCAAAACAAACTGTGCTAAGAGCAATAATAAAAATTATTGAAAAGTAAATTTTCATCATAGGCGTTAATCAGGCAATAGCAAAAGTAGTCGTTTTATGCCGAATAAAATCAATCCTTTCAGCAAAGAATTTGATACACTGCTAAATAGATCTGATTAAAATACTATTTTTGAGAACAGGCGTTTTTATGACGTTCCCTAATCTGTTGATGCGGCCAATTATTATAAACTTTTTTTTACTGGTAATAATTTTAACAATAGCAATAAAAACCAAGGCTCAAACCTGTTCGGGAAGTTTAGGTGACCCTGTTATTTATCAAACCTTTGGAGCAGGTGCAAACCCCGGACCTGCCTTGTCCAACGGTATTTCAAATATGACTTACACTCCGGATAACTGTCCCGGCGATGGAAGCTATACAATAGTTAACGCTGCAAACTTAAATACAAACAATTGCCACACTACCTGGCATACAGTTACCCATGATCATACTGGCGATCCAAACGGCTATATGATGCTGGTAAATGCAAGCTTTGACCCAAGTATCTTTTTCACTCAAAATGCAAACGGGTTATGCCCAAATACTACTTATGAGTTTTCGGCTTATATACTTAATTTAATAACCCTCGCCGCCAGCGGCCCTGATGTAATTGAACCCAATATTACCTTTTCAATTGAATCAACAAGCGGCCAGGTATTAGCAACTTATAATACCGATATTATACCCCCTACCGCACAACCACAATGGAATAAATACGGTGTATATTTTGTTACCCCCGCCGGAGTAACTGATGTTATTGTAAAAATGACTAACAATGCCGCCGGAGGCAATGGGAACGATCTTATTTTGGATGACATTGCCTTTAGGGCTTGCGGGCCAATAGTACAAACAGGCTTTGGGGACCTGTCTTCAACAGGTGATCAGAATATGTGTGAAGGCACCAGCGCTAATTATACGTTAACTGCCAGTATAGGTACGGGTTATGTTAGCCCATTTTTGCAGTGGCAGGTAAATTATAACAACAGCGGGTGGACTAACGTTCCCGGTAAAACCAGCACAACAGTTGATATTCCGTTTACAAATGCTATAGCCGGTACCTACCAATACCGCCTTTCTGTAGGCGAGGGTCAAAACAGGGAGTCGCCAACCTGCAACGTGAGTTCGCAACCCCTTACTATTATTGTACATACCGAGCCCAGGGTTATAGCCATTGTAAGTATCGATGCTTTAATATGTTCAGGTGAATCAACGCGTTTATCGGCATCAGGCGGACTTTATTATAAATGGACACCGGCAACAGGGCTCGACCACGACGACGTACCTAACCCAATAGCGACACCAACACAAACAACAACTTATTCTGTTAAAGTTAGTAATGATGGCTGTTATGATGACACCAAATCAGTAGCAATAACTGTAAATAATAAACCTACCGCTAATGGCGGAGGCAACAGAAAAATGTTTGTTGGCCAATCAATAATGCTGAATGGAACCGTAACCGGAGATGAAATTACAAACATTTACTGGACGCCCACAACCGGTCTGGACAATCCAACATCAATTACGCCCATTGCCAACCCCACAGACAGCATTATTTATACATTAAATGTAGTATCAAAAAATTGTGGTACTGCAACCAGCATTGTTGATGTAAGAGTTTACAAAAAGATCACCATACCAAATACATTTTCGCCTAATAATGATGGCATAAACGACTATTGGGATATAGACGCCCTGATAGCTTTCCCTGAAAGCACAACAATGATATACAACCGTAATGGACAAAAAGTATATCAAAGTAAAGGCTACAATAAATCATGGGATGGCACTTATAACAATTCACCTTTACCCACAGGGACTTACTATTATGTTATCGATCTTAAAAATAACACCCCGGTAATTTCGGGGTGGGTATTGATAGTACGATAAATATTGATCATCACTTCCCAAACAAATAATTTAAGCCAACCTGGTATGAAGTAATGGCCTCTGAAAACACGCCAGAATGCAATATTGTTGATGAAGGAATATAGCAAATATTGATCTCTATTTTTTTATTCAATTCTATACCCGCTCTTATAGGAAAAGACATATAAAATGGTGACGGAGAATTATTTTGTACATAATCAGTAAATGCCCCATCGTATTTTGTTATGTACTGATTGTGATTATATAAGGATAAATTGAATGAAGCCCCCGCACCTATAAAAACTTTTAGATCTTCCTTGTTAAACATGTTGTAGATTATTTGGGGCATAATCGAATTATTATATTGTTTAAAATTCAATATTGAAGTTGATTGAGGAATGGCCGAATTATTTCTGTTTGAAAACTTATATTGATTGGCAGTAAATGAAAATTCAGCACGCAATACTAAAGCCTGTGTATTTTTGTTACCAAAAAAATCAATACCCGCGGTTACTTTTGGAAAAACACTGGTTTTGTTAGTGACTCTATTCCCACCATAATCCTGACCACTTCCTTCTACAAACTTTAAATTACTATAATTTACTCCCAAGCCTGCAAACCATCTTGTGCCAAAAAGCCGCGGAGTTACAAACTGTTTGGAAGAATTACCGTTTATGGTTTGAACAATCTTGGTTAAGTCGGTTTCTGAATAATTACTTTGATTTATTTCACTGCTTATTTTATCACTATTGATGCTATCTTGCTGTAATATATTTTGCAATTGATTATGAAATCTCTTGACGTATCGTATGGAGGACGACTCGTCTTGATTATAGTAGGCATGATAAATCAGTTCATGGGGCTGGGTTTGCCCCGCCCCTAACAAGTAAAAGCGAGATTTAATATCGTCCCTATAGCTATATAAAGTCAGGTAACGGCCCTTGTTCAGTACACGCAGGAAAACTGTATCCATCCTATAACTCGTATCCAATTTAGACCCGATGTTGGCAACGTCAACCGGGTCCAAGCTAACTTGTACTACATAACGTTGATAATACTGCTGACCGATTATTGCAAATTCGTTCGCAGCATTTGTTGTGAAAATCTCAGGTTTGCTTTGATTAAGCTTGCTTTCGAAAGCAATATATTTGGGACTATTATCCCACTCTTTGTAATCGATAAATCCACGCAGCGTGTCGCCTTTTGAGTTAACCACATAGCCTGGTTTGTAATTGTTTTGCGCATAAGATAAGAAAGGAAATAAAAAAAACAAGAATGTAAATCTGTAGATGTGCTTCATATGATTAAATTAAATTACTTGAAAGTTTAATGTGTTTTACCAAATAAGTAGTTAATACCTGCGTGAGCAGAAGGTAATAGCAAATGCCACTATATTTTCAGCCGAAAATTTATCAGCTTTAACATTTGTTTGCAAACTAGCGTTGAAGCCAATTACAGTGGGATTTCTGTCCAATTTCTTAGCCTTATAACTACTTTGAACAATTGAAAAAAGAGGGATAAAAAAAATAACAGATAGCAATTTGTAAAAAGATTTCACGCAGCTTAGGTTATCACGTTTGTAATAATAGAATATTGAACCAGCATACTTTATTTGAAAAAATAATTAACCCCAATTTGTAACGTGCTAAAATTCAAATCAAAATAATCATCATGTGTAAGCGCGGTAGGGGTTAGATAATTTGCGAATAGCCCCCAATTTTTGCTGAATTGTACACCTGCTTTAATCATAATAATAGTATTATAACTAAAGAAAGCATACGGATCATTTTGTTCAATTTGCGCAACCGGGGTTTTTCCGTCCTGGCTACTAAAAACTGCGTTTGAATAATTGAAAAAACTGGCCCCCACACCCAATCCTGCATATATTTTAAAATTATCTTTATTATAAAAGCTGTAGATAATTTGTGGCGTAAACGCTACTGCCAATTGATTATAAGAGTACTTTACAGGAATATAAGGAGAAACCTTATTATTATATAACGACTTGTATTAACCTTCGGCAAGCGACGCTTCCAGCCGGAATACCAGTTTGCCTGTACTTGGGTTGGCAAAGAAATTCAGCCCGAATGTTACAGCAGGAAGATATGAAGTATAAGATGTGCCCCCTACTGATTGGTAAATCCCTCCCGGCTTGGTGGTTGTGACATTTAAGGCAATACCCACAACTAAATTCAATTTGGTTTGATCACCATAATTTTTTTTGTACTCCTTTCCCGAAATACTATTTATCTTGCTAACAAGCTTTAACAGATCATCATTATAATACCCGGCGTGTTCAATTTGCCATTGTAAATCATTGTTCAATACATTATACTTTTCGGCCAGGGCAAAAAGCTGTTTCATATAAGTATTTTCAGTTATAGTTTTACCTTTTTGCTGGCCAACTACCTCGGTATTATTATTTGCATCATAATATATCCTGTATACTAATTCTTTGGGACTATAATCAGGGCCTTCGCTAATGTAATAGCGAGTCTTTATATCATCTGTGTACATATAAAGGGCTACTTTACTCCCTTTTTCTAAAACCTTCAAAAAAACGGTGGCCGTTCGGATGCTGGTATCTTTGCCAGACCCTATATGATCCAGATCGATAATATCCGTACTAATAGGCCCAGTATACTGGCGGTAAGCTTCAAACCCATTAACGGCGAAAAAACTAATTTCTTCTGGGTTAAACTTTCGGACTTTACTATCTGTGGCTGTAGTTTTGAAATTAATTGAGGTTGGATTTGAGGTCCATTCCCTGAAGTCAATGTAACCCTTTGCGGTATCACCTTTTAAGGTCACTATGTAACCTGCTTTGTAATTGCTTTGAGCCCATGAAAATACTGGCAATAAAAAAAACAGCAATAGTAGTTTGTAGAAATTTAACATTTGGATAAGGTTCAGGATTAATGGTGCTAATATATAGATATTTTACAGGTTAACACTAATTCAGACTAATCATAAATTGTAGATAAATAGCAATTATGATCACTTATGCATGTACATTTATACAATGCACCATGAACATCATTTAAAAAGCTCTGATACCATAAGGGATATTGTTATTGGCATGTCTGATGGGTTAACTGTCCCATTTGCACTGGCAGCAGGCTTAAGCGGCGCAAGCGCTCATTCTGGTATCGTAGTTACGGCAGGTATAGCTGAAATTGTTGCTGGCTCAATAGCAATGGGACTTGGCGGTTTTTTGGCCGGAAAAACCGAGGCTGATCATTATGTATCGGAACTAAAAAGGGAATATGACGAGGTGGAAAGAGTACCTGAACAGGAGAAGCTTGAAGTAAAAGAAGTATTTGCTGGCTTTGGATTGTCCGAACAATTGCAGCATGATGTTGCCGAAGAAATGGCTAAGGATAAGGATAAGTGGGTGGATTTTATGATGCGCTATGAATTAGGACTCGAAAAACCCGAAGCCAACAGAGCATCACAAAGCGCAATAACTATCGGCCTGTCATATATAGTTGGCGGTATTATACCCTTATCTCCTTATTTTTTTATTGACGACTCACAAAAAGCATTAATTTATTCGTGCGTCATCACTATGGTGTGTTTATTTGTATTTGGCTATTTTAAAAGTAAAGTTACAGGGCAACCACCATTCTCAGGCGCTCTTAAGGTGTTGATCATTGGAGCCCTGGCAGCAGCAGCAGCATTTTTCATGGCAAAGTTGATTAATGGAGGAAAGATGTGAGTTGATGATTTAATCGGAATAATGGTGGCTACAAACACCTACTTTATCAACTCAACTCAATCAGCAATCACTAAAACTTAATAAACTTATCTATCTGTTCATTGGTATACTTTAAAGTATCCGCCTTATAAAGATTTCCATTTTCATCAAGTTCCTTATGGATGGATGGAATATGTATTTTTAAAGGCATTACGTGCAGGTGGATATAGTTACATATCCCCGTAAAGTGGTCCACCCCCCTGATGTTACCATATTTACCGGAAGATTCGCCAACCAATGCAGCTTTTTTTTCATAAAAGCTCTCTGGAAAGGAACAAGCGTCAATAAAAACTTTCAGTACGCCAGGGAAACTGCCATTATATTCAGGTATTACAAAAAGAAATTTCTGCGTGCGGGTGATGATTTCTTGTATGGGTTCAAACTCAGGACTTCTTTTACCGTAAAGGTCTGTCTCTATCAGGTTAGGAGGTAGTTGTGCCAGCGATAATAAACCTGCTTCAACGCCTTTGTCATGTAATTGATTTTGATAATATTGAGCCAGCTTAAGTGTTGAACTTCCCGGGCGGTTAGTAGATGATATAACAGTGATCATAGATTAAGTATTGAGTGACTGAATTATCGAATTATCAGGTTTAATTATTGAACTATCTATTTACCGAATTATTGATTTGAAATAATAAATCATTCAATCCTTTAATTTTTGATAATTCAGTCATTCAATAATTCAATAATTGCTTTTGTTTGTAAGTTACCATAAGCTGTGGATTTCTGAATTGTTTAAATACGTATCTTTAGCGCGGTAAAATACCTTTGCGAAATTAGAAATTTCTGCTTTCATTTTTCGTTAGTATTAAAAACCAATCCCTGTAATAATAATTGGAAAATATAGAATGAGTAAAATTATTGCATTAGCCAACCAGAAAGGTGGCGTAGGAAAAACTACATCATCTATCAACCTGGCTGCAAGTTTGGCGGTTCTGGAGTATAAGACATTGTTGGTTGATGCCGATCCACAGGCTAATTCAACATCGGGCATTGGCTTTGATCCGCGCACGATAAAGAATAGTATATATGAGTGTATCATCAACCAGGTTGATCCTCATGAAGCTATTCAAAAAACCGAAACCCCTAATCTTGATCTGCTTCCGGCCCATATTGACCTGGTAGGCGCCGAGATAGAAATGATCAATTTGACCGACCGTGAATATAAAATGAAGGCCGTGCTTAACAGTGTGCGCGACGAATATGATTTTATTATTGTTGACTGCTCGCCATCATTGGGCCTCATCACTATAAACGCATTAACGGCAGCAGACTCGGTGATCATACCTGTTCAGTGTGAATATTTTGCATTAGAAGGGTTAGGGAAACTTTTAAACACGATAAAAATTGTGCAAACTCGTTTAAATCCGGAGCTGGAGATAGAAGGCATTTTGTTAACTATGTACGATGTGAGGCTGCGCTTATCAAACCAGGTGGTTGAAGAGGTGCGAAATCATTTCGAGGACATGGTTTTTGATACAATTATTCAGCGCAACACACGTTTAAGCGAAGCACCCAGTTTTGGTATGTCAGTGATTATGCACGATGCTAATTGTAAAGGCGCCATTAATTACCTTAACCTGGCCCGCGAAATTGTCCGCAAGAACGGATTGTTAAAGAATGAAACCATAGCGACAACAGAAACGATATAAAAATGAGTGCAGAGAAGAGAAATGCTTTGGGTAGAGGGCTAAGTGCCCTTTTGAACGATTCTGTAAGCGTACTTCCAAATAAAAATGAAATTGGTTCGAGCCCTGAGGTAACCTCGATGGGCTCTGTTAATGAAATAAAAATAGCCGAAATTGAAGTAAACCCTTTTCAGCCGCGTACCGATTTTGACCATGAATCTTTATCAGAACTGGCCGATTCCATAAAGGTACAGGGACTTATTCAGCCTATTACCGTAAGGCGTGTTAATGCACACCGATATCAGCTTATTTCGGGCGAACGCCGTTTACGTGCTTCAAAATTGGCTGGATTGACACAGATACCCGCCTACGTTCGTACTGCTAACGATCAGCAAATGCTGGAGATGGCGTTGATTGAAAACATACAGCGGGAAAACTTAAATGCTATTGAAGTGGCTTTAAGCTTTCAGCGGATGATAGATGAATGCAACCTTAAGCAGGAAGAATTAGGTGAGCGTGTAAGTAAAAACCGCTCAACGGTAACCAACTACCTGCGTTTGTTGAAACTCCCTCCAACCATACAGGCATCCATCCGCGATGGGCAGATCAGCATGGGGCATGCCCGTGCATTAATTGGAGTTGATGATTTAATGAAACAAATTTATATCCACAAGCAAATAATCCAGCATGGTTTATCAGTACGCAAGGTGGAAGAATTAGTTCGCGACCTGCAAAGGGCGCCCATAAAAAAAGAAGGCAAACAGCCTGAACCCTTATCATTCCAGGTACAAAAAATACAGGATGATCTGGCTTCTAAATTCAGTACACAAGTTAAACTTAAGGTAAGCAGCCAGGGCAAAGGCTTAATTGAGATCCCTTTTTTATCAGAGGATGATCTTAACCGCATCCTTGAAATGTTGGATTGGTAATAATGTGCAAATATTTGTTCCTTATTTGGTTTGTTTTAGGATTTGTTCTTGTTGCTAAGGCACAAAACCCTGATACTATTGCCGTAAAAAACAAAACCGATAGCTTAAATCGCAAACGCGATTCTATCAAATCAAAGCCATTTGTTCCCAAAATAACCAGGGAAAAAATCTATCACCCCGATTCTTTACATGATCCGCATAAAGCAGTTATACGATCGCTGATCATCCCGGGATGGGGACAACTTTACAATCATCGTTGGTGGAAAGTTCCTCTTATATACGCAGGACTTGGTTTGCTTGGCGATGTTGTAGTTTATAACCAGAGGAATTATTCCATTTTTTTAAAAGAAGCGCTGTTACGTGAAAAGGGCATACAAGCGGGACGTAACCCAGACTTCGTAAATGTATCAGACGCAGATGTTACCAGCTATACCGACATTTACCGCCGCGACCGTGACCTGGGCATATTGGGTTTTATTGGCGGATGGGGCATTCAAATGATTGATGCTTATATTGATGCCAAGTTTATACAGGCCTATACTATGGATAATAATTTATCCTTCAAGGTTAGTCCGGCTGTTATTGGCGGCCCCGGTTATGCTTTCAGTAATACCACTGCATTTATTCCGGCTATAAAAATTACATTTACACTGAAATAGGCCACCTTTAAATCTCCCCGTTAAAGGAGACTTAAAAAAGAATAAAAATTTATCTTTACGCCTAATAATAACAAAGAACTACAAATAATGAACATTGCATTATTAGGCTACGGAAAAATGGGTAAGATCATTGAAAAGATCGCCACCGACCGCAAACATAATATCGTACTAAAAATTGATTACAATAACCTTGATGAGCTTACTGCTGAAAATCTGAAAAAAGCGGATGCTGTGATTGAGTTTAGCACCCCTGGCTCTGTTTTGAGTAATATAAACTATTGTTTTGAGGCAAATGTTCCGGTAGTGGTGGGTACTACAGGTTGGTACGAGCATCTGCCAGAAATAAAGGAACAATGCCTGCGAAGTAACAATACCCTGCTTTATGCATCAAATTTTAGCGTTGGAGTAAATATTTTCTTTCATGTAAACCGTGTGCTGGCAAAACTGATGAACAATTACCCATATTACGATGTGCAGGTTGAAGAGATACATCATACCCAAAAGCTGGATGCGCCGAGTGGTACCGCCATTACAATAGCCGAAGGCATTATTGAAAACCTGGATTCTAAAAAAGATTGGGTAAATGTGCTCACAGCTGAAGGTAACGATGCTGATGATAGCAATATCAAGAATGACCAGTTGTTGATAGAATCATTCCGTATAGATAGCGTACCAGGAACCCATACAGTAATTTATGATTCGGAAGTGGATAGCATAGAATTTAAGCACACCGCCCATAACCGCACTGGTTTCGCTCTAGGGGCAGTATTAGCAGCAGAATGGGCTCACAATAAAAAAGGATTTTTTTCTGTTGAAGAAATGTTTGATTTTGGGATTTAAATATAGTTGATCATTTAAAATATAATAGTAAACATAGTGGAATTAGCAATTGCAATAATAATATTCATAATATTACCATACGTTGGCCTCTGGAAATTATTCGAAAAAGCCGGTCAGGCAGGATGGCAAGCCATCATTCCGATTTACAATATTTATATAATGATCAAATTGAGTGGTCGGCCTTTCTGGTGGATGATACTCCTGATCATTCCCGGAATTAACCTCTTAATCCTAATTGGAGTTACTATTGATTTTATTAAATCATTCGGAAAATTTTCTCTGCGGGAACAGGCTGCCGGCGTAATACTGGCATTTATTTATCTGCCAAAATGGGGTTTTGATAAAGAGACTAAATACATTGGCCTTTCTGCAAGTCCCGGATTTAAAGAAAAACATCAAAAAGCGTTAAAAAAATCCACCACACGTGAATGGACGGAGGCTATTATATTTGCAGTGGTTGCCGCTACGCTGATCCGCACCTTTTTTATAGAAGCATACACCATACCTACTCCATCCATGGAGAGTTCATTGCTGGTAGGCGATTTCCTGTTTGTAAGCAAGGTAAATTATGGTCCGCGCACGCCTATGACGCCTGTTGCTTTTCCATTTGCCCATCACACTATGCCGCTTATTGGCACTAAAGCCTATTTGGATGCTATTAAATTACCTTATTACCGTTTACCCGGTTTAAGTGATGTTAAAAAAGGCGATGTGGTAGTGTTTAACTATCCTATGGAAGCTGATTCACCTTTTTCGAGGCCGGTTGATAAACGTGAGAACTACATTAAACGCTGCCAGGGAACACCTGGCGACACGCTAAGCCTGGTAAATGCACAGGTTTATATAAATGGTAAAGCTGCGGTTATGCCCGTTAATGGTGAGGCAACTTATATAGTGACTACAGACGGCAATCCGATAAACCCCCAGATTGCTACTGATCTGCATTTATCTGATCTGGAGCAAATATCAAACACTGATATTAAAATGAATATGACCGCGCAAGCCGCGGCTACTCTGAAGACTTATACCAACGTAAAAGCGGTTAAATTGGATATTCAGCCAAAAGGAGTGTTTGATCCGCAAATATTCCCGTTTGATCCCCGCTATAAATGGAACGTGGATAATTATGGCCCCATAATTATTCCTAAAAAAGGATGGACAGTAAAACTGGATAGCCTGACATTCCCTTTTTATCGCCGGGCGATTGAGGTTTACGAAGGAAATAAACTAGAGGTTAGCGGCAATGACATTTTGGTTAACGGTAAAAAAGCTACCAGTTACACCTTTAAAATGAACTACTACTGGATGATGGGTGATAACCGCCACAATTCTGCCGATAGTCGTTATTGGGGATTTGTACCCGAAGACCATATTGTAGGCAAGGCCCTTTTTATATGGATGAGTTGGGATGATAACGCTTCATTTGCGAGTAGGATAAGGTGGGGCAGGCTTTTCAGAGGAATTAACTAAAGATTTTTTTCTTTAAAATATCATAAAAAAAAATTCAGGGAGCGCTGTCAGTGTTCGCCTGTTCTAAATGGTATTGCTTCTTTTTTGTGAATTTTCATTCTTGTTTCATGCAATTTTAATCGATAGCTATTAAATCTATTATATTCGTATTTCCAAAAACATAAATCTATCATTAAAAGATCATTCCGGTGAACATAGTTGAGTTTGCAATTATCTTTATAATACTCATCGTACTCCCATTTGTTGGTTTGTATAAATTATTTGAAAAAGCCGGTCAACCTGGCTGGCAAGCCGTCATTCCATTATACAATATATATGTGATGATAAAACTAAGCGGTCGCCCGGCGTGGTGGATAATATTAATGTTTATCCCGGGCATCAATTTTTTGATCGCAATAGGCATCACGGTCGACTTTGTAAAATCTTATGGTAAGTTTAAATTGACAGAGCAATTTGCAGGTGTTCTTTTAGAATTTATTTACTTCCCAAAATGGGGATTTGATAAGGAAACAAAATACATTGGGCCATCTGCAAGTGACGAGTTTAAGGAAAAATATCAAAACTCATTAAAAAAATCAACAACCCGCGAATGGACGGAGGCGATTATTTTTGCTGTAGTTGCAGCCACATTGATCCGTACCCTGTTTATTGAAGCCTATGTAATACCAAGCGGATCAATGGAAAGTACCCTTTTAGTGGGCGATTATTTATTTGTAAGCAAGATAAACTATGGCCCCCGCACACCAATTACGCCGATATCTTTCCCTTTCGCACAAAATACTATGCCCCTTATCGGCACCAAATCATACTCAGATCTAATTAAATTGCCCTATTACCGTTTGCCAGGCTTAAGTGATATTAAAAAGGGCGACGTGGTAGTATTTAATTATCCGATGCAAGCCGATACGCCTTTTTTAAGGCCGGTTGATAAACGCGATAATTATATTAAACGCTGCCAGGCTACACCGGGCGATACTTTATCCATTAGCAATGCACAGGTGTTTATAAATAATAAAGCCATGCCTAATCCGCCACAGGCGCAACCATCTTACCTGGTGCATACCGATGGCAATGAGATAAACCCCCAGGTTTTAACCGACCTGCACATTTTTATAATCAAGCAATTTACGGCCTCGGATTATGAAATGATCATGACAAGACAGTCTTCGGCGAAATTAAAAAGTTATTCAAACATTAAATCGGTTAAGGAATATTACCAGGTAAAGGATCTTTTTGATCCGGAATGCTTTCCTCATGATCCGCATATAAAATGGAATGCTGATAATTACGGACCTATCATTATTCCGAAAAGGGGATGGACGGTTAAGTTAGACAGTTTAACCTTCCCTGTATACAGGCGCGCTATACAGGTGTATGAAAACAATCAGGTACAGATTGTGGGGAGCGCTATTTTGATCAATGGTAAAAAAGCCAGCAGCTATACTTTTAAACTAAACTATTACTGGATGATGGGCGATAACCGTCATAACTCTGAGGATAGCCGTTTTTGGGGCTTTGTACCCGAAGACCATATTGTTGGCAAAGCTTTGTTCATTTGGATGAGCACCGACTCTGCTTCCTCATTCCCGGCCTCCATCAGGTGGAGCAGGTTGTTTAGAGGGATCCATTGATTAGGGCATTAGGATTTAGACTTTAAATTTCAATCTATAGCTTGCTTATTCCAAATTTCTCCGCCAATACATTAAGGTCATTCACCACTGCATCCACTAAAGGAATACCATTTATTTTTCTGGCTACTTCAGCTTCCAGTTCAGGTTCTCCCGGGATGATCACTTTTTGAGCCGGGTCAACTGTAGCTGACGATTTAAAACGTTCTATCCAATTGTCCAGGTGCACCTTAAATTCATCAACTGGACGAAAGCCATCTACCCTCATTGCCCCTATAAAATGCCCTATGCCTAACCCTACCGGGTCTGTTGGCGGATCCAAAAACGCGACGAACGGCGGCACCCAGGGACCATAATTAGCACCCGATAATACTGCCGAAAGTATATCAACTGTAGCGCCTAATCCAAAACCTTTATGGCTGCCATGTTCAAAATCACTACCTAAAGGCAGCAACGCCCCGCCAGATTTTAAAGCGTGTGGGTCTGTTGTAATATTTCCATGTTTATCCTGTATCCATCCATCAGGCACTTGCTTACCCAGGCGTTGCGCAATTTCGAGTTTTCCATTTGCTGCCGCCGAAGTAGCCATATCAATAATAACAGGCGGATATTTTCCTGCCGGAAATGCATAGCACATGGGATTGGTGCCTAATAAACGCTCACTTGAATAGGTAGGTGAAACCAATGGGCTTGCGTTAGTCATGGCGAAGCCGATCATATCCTTTTTAACCGCCATCATCGTATGGTATCCGGCAATACCAAAATGATTGGAATTGCGAACAGATACCCAGCCCGAACCATATAGCGCAGCCTTCTCCATGGCTACCTGCATAGCAAATGGCGCCACCACCAACCCTAATCCTGCATCGCCATCTACAGTTGCGGTAGTTGCTGTTTGATGAACAATTTTTATATCAGGATTGGTATTAATGCGTTTCTTCTCCCATAACCTCACATAGCCGTTCAGCCTGGCAACACCATGTGAATCAATGCCCCGCAGATCGGCCTTTAACAATACATCGGCTGCAAGCCTGGCATGTGTTATATTACAGCCCATTGCTGTAAAAATATTTTCAGTAAACTCCCGTAAAGCCGATTCGGTAATAAGCATGCGCGCAAATATAATAACCTTCACCTATCAGCCATAATGGCGAAGCATATTCTTAAAAACGGATGAATGAGAAATCAGGAAAAGTAAAGCTCTATCTGAGTTATTGTACTTTAATTTTTCGGGCTTGTTTACTACTTAACCTTAGCCCCATATGATAGTGAGCGTAGCTACCAGTGCGAATAACACCAATTCCCGGTATCATGCCGGCTACCGTGGTAACTACTCCCGCCGGGCTTATCTTACGGATAAGGTTATTATTAGCATCTGCCACAAAAGCATTGCCTGATGCATCTAATGCTATACCAGCGGGGTCATTAAAAGAGGCTGCAATGCCATTGCCATTAGCATGACCTGCAATACCACTGCCTGCAAGTTTGGTTACTGTACCATCAGGTGTTATTTTGCGAATCAGATTGTTAATATCGTCAGTTACGTAGATATTGCCTGATGCGTCTACAGCCAGGCTATTGGGGAAATAAAAGGAAGCAGAACTACCCTTTCCGTCAGCTGAACCAATGGAGTCTTTTCCAGCCAGAGTACTTACTATTTTTGCAGGCGTAATTTTGCGGATCATGTTATTTAATAAATCAGCTACATATACATTACCGGATGCGTCCACAGCTACGCCGGTAGGGTTATTAAAGGTAGCCGAGATGCCCGCCCCATCAGCCGCCCCGGCTCCACCGGTTCCGGCAAAGGTGCTTATTATGCCTGCAGGACTCACGACACGTATCTGATTGTTGCCGGCATCGGCCACATATACATTGCCCGATGCATCAACAGCTACGCCACTTGGGCCTGAAAATACCGGCTCGGTAAGTGTTGTGCCCGAAGTATCAACAGTTGCAATGGTGCCTGCCAAAGTACTTACCAATCCGGCAGGAGTAATTTTGCGAATCAGGTTATTGCCCGCGTCTGCCACATATACGTTTCCGGCGGCATCTACCGCCAGGCCTGACGGGCCATTAAATGATGCCGCTATCCCTGTTCCATTGATAGCGCCAATATTACCACTGCCTGCAAGGGTGCTTACCGCCCCGGTCGGACTTATTTTACGGATGAGATTATTTCCATAATCAGCTACATACAAATTACCTGCCGCATCTACTGCTACGTCATCAGGAGCCGAAAAATTAAGTGTGGTTGTAGAATCGGGATTGGTGATGATACCACCTGTGGGATTCCCGTTAGTATTACCAGTACCGCTTATTGTATTATACTTATACGGACTTACAGTGTTAGTTTTTGAACAGGAAATAAAAAAGCAAGCACCAGAGAATATGATGACGGCAATATAAATATATAAGAGTTGTTTTGGACCGGGGTGTTGTTTCAAATCCTATAAAATGAATATGTATACTTCTGCGGCAAATATAAACCGGGTGTTTACGTACAGCATCTCAAATATATGATTTACAATACTGAATCGCCCGTGTAAAAAATTATTTATATTTAATGATATTATCCCCAAGCGCTATGTGTCAAAACAGTCTTAAAACCAGCTGCTTATTTATTATTCTGCTTATGCTTACGGGCTTCGCTTATTCGCAAAAACCACGCGCCCGCGATATTGGCATTCCATTTACCGGCACTCCCGGCAAATACAACGCTATTACTGATGTTGCCGGTGTAGAAGTTGGGTATAGCACAATTATTAGCGGTTCGGGCAAAAATCACATTGGCAAAGGGCCGGTTAGAACTGGGGTAACCGCAATTTTCCCTAATGGTAAGATCAACCATCACCCTGTATTTGCCAATTGGTATACGCTGAACGGCAATGGTGAAATGACGGGCACCACCTGGGTAACCGAATCGGGATTTTTGGAAACGCCTGTAATGATCACCAATACCAACAGCGTTGGTGTGGTAAGAGATGCCGTATTAAAATGGTTTGTGGACCGGAAATGGTATAATGAGGATTTTTGGTACACCTATCCGGTAGTTGCTGAAACTTATGATGGTTTTTTAAATGACATTTATGGTTTTCATGTAAAGGAGAGCAATGCTTATGAGGCGCTGGATTCAGCCAAATCAGGGCCTGTAAAAGAAGGTAATGTAGGCGGAGGGACGGGCATGATGTGCCTGGGTTTTAAGGGAGGAACAGGGACAGCATCCAGGGTAGTTACTGTAGGCAAAGAAAAGTATACAGTTGGTGTTTTGGTACAATCAAACTTCGGTCGTAAATGGAACCTGACCATAGCCGGGGTGCCGGTAGGGAAAGAGCTGAAGGATACGCTTAATAATAAATTGGTAAGCCCGCCACAATATAAAAAAGACGATGGACAGGGCTCCATCATTGTTGTTGTAGCAACAGATGCCCCATTGTTACCCCATCAGCTAAAAAGGATTGCTGAGCGGGTTCCATTAGGCATTGGGATTGTAGGTGGACGTGGAGAAAATGGTTCGGGAGATATTTTTATTGCATTTTCAACTGCAAATCCAACAGCGTTCAACCGCGAAAATTCCACACAGGTAGAAATGCTCCCGAATGACAAGATCAATCCGTTATATGAGGCGACGGTACAAGCTGTTGAAGAAGCCATTATTAATGCAATGGTTGCGGCCGATACCATGGAAGGTATCAATGGAAATAAATCGTACGCCCTGCCGCACGATGCTGTGATGAGAATATTGAAAAAGTATAATGTGGTGAAATAATTATCGATCATCCAACTGTTGCAGAAACTCTAATCCTTTATCCCACTCCCCATAACCCGAGGCCACATTGATATGCCCGGCATCGCCTACGTTTATTAATTCGCTTCCCCAGGCTTCGGCAAATTGAGTTGCACGGTCAAGGGTAACATAGTAGTCATTGGTACTTGCAACTAGTATAGACGGGAACGGCAATTTTAACAAAGGAACAGGCTTAAATCCCGTTGTGCCCGGTGGATAAGTATCAGCTTCAGTATCACTTGGGGCAACCAATAAGGCGCCTTTTATTTTCACATTATATTGCTGCGCCCAATAAGCAGTGGTGATACATGCTAAACTATGAACAACCAATATAAGGTTTTGCGGATCATATTGCTCCACATAACTCTGCAAGGTGGCTGTCCAGTCGGTGCGGATTGGTGTTTCCCAATCCCGTTGTTCTACGCGCAAAAAATTAAACCTCTTTTCCCAAAGTGATTGCCAATGGTGCGGGCCTGAATTGCCCAGGCCGGGATGGATGAGAATGGTGGATTTGAACATTTTTATTCCGTCAATACTGTAAATTTAAAGTCCAGCGGTTCAAAATTTCGGATGAGTTCATCAATAAAATGCTGGCCCCATTTCACATAGAATAAGCCGAAATTTTCGCTTCGTTCCTGCAAGCTTTCTTTTGGGAAGAGATCACCTTTAATATGATCTATCTGTTCTAAACGGGTATGATAATTTTTCTTTTCGGCCTTAACCAGTTTCTTTTCGAGGTTGTTAATAGCATGCTCCAGCCTTGTTTGCACAGCACCGGCAGATGGTGCAAGGGTTGGGTCGATCTTGAATGATCGCAGTCTTATCTTTTCGAAAATATGCTGCAGTTCCCGCCTTTCTTCTCTAAGGGATAATTCGTGTTCACTATGTTTTTTAACCCATTCGCTTTTAATAGTATCGATGGGTTTAAAAAGCTCGCCTATCTCCAGTTCCATCCTGGCTATTTTGGAGGCTGGTTGTTTCGGAATGATGAGGCCTGAATTACGCAGAATTAATATGGGAAAATCAACCTTATACTGATCAAAATTTGATTTTAGCTCCAACCAGTAAACTACTTCCGCACCACCGCCAACATAAGCTATATTGGGTAAAATATATTCCTGGTATAGTGGGCGCATCACCACATTGGGACTGAAACGTTCCGGATAAGTACCAATCTCTTTTTTTAATTCTTCTTCTGAGAAACTAAGTTCTGTATTCAGAACTTTGTAAATATTATCCTCAAAAACAAGACGCTCGCGCAGTCCATCTACCAGGTAAAAGAAATTGATCTCGCGGGGGTTTACCTGTATATGCACACCCAATTCCACTAATTGTTCATTAGTAGCAATAATGTTTTTAAAGCTGTTTTGCTCAATTATATCCCGCTCCATTATTCCGGCGAATTGCTGCTTTAGCTGATGATCGTCTGCGTCAATAATCACCAGGCCATATTGGCCAAATAAGGCATTTACCATGTATCGCGTAGCATCGGCCAGCCTATCGAATTTGGTATAAGCCGTTTCCACTATTTCAGCAAGTTCATGGGCGTGGTGTTCCATTCCCAACACACCTTTATATTGATTAAGTGCCTGGCGCATGGTATCCGGGTTAATGCGGCCGGTTGCACCTGATGCTTCGTACCACCAATGCACTTTTTTACCACCAATATTGGTATAATTTATCTCTGCAAAATCGTGATCTTCGGACGCCATCCAGTAAACAGGGACAAAATTTTTATCAGGAAAAGCCTCTTTTAATTGTTTTGCCAGCTTTATACCGGTAACAATTTTATAAATAAAATACAAAGGGCCTCCAAAAATATTAAGCTGGTGCCCCGTGGTAATTGTATAGGTTTTTGGGGATTTGAGCAGATTAATATTATCCAAAACTTGTGGTAAGTTGTGGGTTGTAAGTTGTGAGATTGCCTGGTATTGATTTGTTAATACCTTGGCAAGCAAATTGCGATCGCCTGTTACTTTTTTGTTTTGAAGCAACGCTTTAAAGCCCTCCAAATCCGGTCGCTGACTATAAAACTGCTTTAGTTCAGGTTTATCTTCCAGGTAATCAATAACCGTGTTAGAAAAAAATCCGGTTTCTTTATAGTTTATACAAGCGGCATCCATTGGTTCAAATGTAAAATCATTAACCCTAAATGCACTATAAACTTCATTTATTTTACAATTTGTCCATAAAGGTCAAAGTCTTCGGCACTATCAATTTTTACATTAACAAAGCTGCCAATGGTTGCATAATGCTTGCTGGCATCAATTAACACCTCATTATCTACTTCGGGAGAATCAAATTCTGTGCGGCCAACAAAGTAATTGCCGTCCTTTTTATCAATAAGTACTTTATAAGTATTGCCTATTTTTTCCTGGTTCTTATCAAAAGAAATACCTTGCTGTATTTCCATAATAGCATCGGCACGTTGCTGTTTTACCTCATCGGGCACATCATCAATTAAAGAATGAGCATGCGTTTTTTCCTCATGTGAGTAAGTGAAACATCCTAAACGGTCAAATTTGGTTTCCTCAACCCATTGCTGCATTTCTTCAAAATCCTGTTGGGTTTCTCCGGGATAGCCGGTGATCAGTGTAGTTCGCATGGCAATACCCGGCACTTTATCACGGATGGTGTTGACCAGGTCGATAGTTTTTTGTTTGGTAATGCCACGGCGCATGGATTTCAGCATATTATCGCTGATGTGCTGCAACGGCATATCCATGTACTTACAGATATTTTCGCGCTCATTCATCGCATCCAGTATCTCCATCGGGAAACCAGATGGATAAGCATATTGCAGACGAATCCACTCAATCCCATTCACATCCGAAATACGGCGCAATAATTCGTCCAGGTTACGTTTACCATAAAGATCCAAACCATAATAAGTAAGATCCTGAGCGATCAGTATTAATTCTTTGGTGCCATTTTTGGCCAGGTATTGTGCCTCTTTAACCAACTCATCTATTGGTTTGGTTACGTGTTTGCCCCGCATTAAAGGAATGGCACAAAACGAGCACGGGCGGTTACAACCTTCGGCAATTTTAAAATAAGCAAAATGTGAAGGAGTTGTTAATAAGCGCTCACCTATTAATTCGTGGCGATAGTTGGCACCTAAAGTGCTTAGGAGGTTTTGGAGATCGTTGGTACCAAAATAAGCATCCACATTGGTTATCTCAGCTTCCAGCTCGGGTTTATAACGTTCAGATAAGCAACCGGTAACAATCACTTTTCCTACTTTTCCCTGTTCTTTAAGTTCGCTGTATTGAAGGATGGTATCTATGGATTCCTGTTTGGCATTATCAATAAAACCACAGGTATTTATCACGATTATATCATCGTTGCGTACTTGCTCTGCCTCATGCACCACATCAAAAAGATTTCCCTTAAGCTGACCCATTAATACTTCCGAATCGTAGGTATTTTTAGAACAGCCTAACGTAATCACATTTACACGTGGCTTATGAATTATAGTTGGTTTATTAATTGATTTTGTCCTCATTGAATCTTATCTCCCTCATTTACCCCCTCTAAATCTCCCCCGGTAGGGGAAACTTTTAAATGCTTGTTTTTAGCCCTCCCTGCCGGAGGGTGGGGCCTATTGTTTAAAAAGTGAATCCACAAAAGCCTTACGATCAAATAATTGCAAATGATCCACGCCTTCGCCAACGCCTATATATTTTACCGGTATCCTAAATTGATCTGATATACCTATTACCACTCCGCCTTTGGCTGTGCCGTCCAGTTTGGTTAATGCCAGGGCGTTAACTGCCGTGGCTTCTGTAAATTGTTTGCATTGCTCTATAGCATTTTGCCCGGTAGATGCATCCAGCACAAGCAATATCTCATGCGGCGCTCCCGGCACTACCTTCTCCATTACATTTTTAATCTTGGTTAGCTCATTCATCAGGCCAACTTTATTATGTAATCGGCCAGCGGTGTCTATAATAGCCACATCATCACCATTGGCAACCGCCGAACGCAGGGTATCAAAAGCAACCGACGCGGGGTCTGAACCCATTGCCTGCGCTACTACCCTTACTCCTACACGATCGCCCCATAACTGTATCTGCTCAACAGCCGCTGCACGGAAAGTATCAGCCGCCCCTATCACCACTTTGTTACCGGCCTGTTTCAGTTTATGTGCCAGTTTGCCTATGGTGGTAGTTTTACCTACACCATTAACGCCAACAACCATAATCACATAAGGCTTATGGCTGCCATATTCGAAATTGGTAAAATCGTTACTGTTATTTTCGGCCAGTAAGCTTTGTACCTCATCGCGAAGCAGGTTGTTTAGTTCCGAAGTACCTACATATTTATCGCGGGCCACGCGATCCTGTATGCGTTTGATGATCTTTAATGTGGTACTTACGCCCACATCCGAGGTTACCAGCACTTCTTCCAGGTCATCAAGCACATCATCATCAACGGTTGATTTACCGGCAACAACTTTAGTTATCTTTGAAAAAAAGTTATCCTTTGTTTTTTCTAAACCGGTATCCAGCGCCTGCTGTTCCTGCGGTGTGCTTTCCTTCTTTTTAAAAAAATCAAATAATCCCATAACTTAAATGTGCAGATGTGTGGATGTGCAAATATGCAGATGATTAAGTGCTTTTAAATGTAAAAGTTTAAACTACTCCTGCTTCACCCGCTCTACTCCTGAGTGGGCTGGGCTGAGGCTAATAAAAAAAGCCCTCTCGTGTATACAAGACGGCTTTAATATTCTTACCCGGAATAAATTACTGACCTTTAACAGAACTAATCGCATCCTTAACGTGGTCGTTATGTACGATTATTTCTTTAAAAGAGTAAGCACCGGTTTTTGGTGATTTCACCATAGTGATCACTTTTGAATATTCTTTGCCTTTACCTGTTTTTAAGGTTGCAACTACTTTCTTTGCCATCTTATTTTATGTTATGAGTTGTAAGTTGAACGTTGTATGCTACATACTGCAACTTACAACCCACAACTTAATCAACTAATTATTTAATTTCTTTGTGAACTGTTACTTTCCTTAAAACCGGGTTGAATTTCCTCATTTCCAGTCTTTCAGTAGTATTTTTCTTGTTCTTGGTGGTAATGTAACGAGACATGCCTGGCAGTCCGCTTTCCTTATGCTCGGTGCACTCTAGTATTACCTGAACCCTGTTACCTTTTTTTGCCATCTTATTTTTATGTTGTAAGCTGTAGGTTGTAGGTTATAAGAAGTAAGCATACTGCTTATAACATTCAACTTGCAACTCTATTAAATGTATCCTTTTTTAACAAACTTGTTGATACAAGCGGTTATACCATTTTTGCTGATAGTTTTCACAGCAGAAGTAGATACTTTTAAAGTGATCCACTTATCTTCTTCAGGGATATAAAACTTTTTCAGCTTTAAATTTGGGTGAAACCTGCGTTTGGTTTTAACATTCGAGTTAGAAACGTTATTACCTACAAGTGAACCTTTTCCTGTTAAATCACAAATTCTTGACATGACAATCGATTTAATTCAATCCCTTTTCTTAAAGAGTTTGCAAATATCAGGATTTTAAGTCAAATATTCAACAGTGTTTTTAAAATATTTCAAAAAAGATTTATGAAGGTAAAAAAGCTACAAATTACTTGTATATAAAATTTGTTACAGCCCATTAAGCAGAAAATTGCTAATTTTCGCTCACCAATTTAGCTATTGAAAATATTCTGCTGTGCTTAGTGAAACTATATCACATTAAGTAACGATTAATATTTATCATTAAAAACATGAGCATGAAGATCACTTCCTTTGACGAGTACCAGAAAGCCTATCAAAAAAGCGTAGAACAACCTGAAGAATTTTGGGCCGATATAGCTGGCAACTTCCAATGGCGCAAGCCCTGGGATAAAGTACTGGAGTGGAACTTTACCGAACCAAGTATTAAATGGTTCCAGGGGGCTAAACTGAATATTACAGAAAACTGCCTTGACCGCCATTTGGAAAAGCTAGGTGATAAGCCCGCCATTATATGGGAGCCTAATGATCCAACGGAACATCATCGTACGCTAACCTACCGCCAACTATATGAAAAAGTTTGCCAGTTTGCCAATGTGCTTAAAAATAATGGCGCTAAAAAAGGCGACAGGATTTGTATCTATATGCCAATGGTGCCCGAACTGGCCATCGCTGTTTTGGCCTGCGCGAGGATAGGTGCTATTCATTCGGTAGTGTTTGGAGGCTTTTCTGCGCAATCTATTGCCGACAGGATACAGGATGCTACTTGTAATATTGTGATCACTGCCGATGGGGGTTTCAGAGGGCCGAAAGATATCCCACTAAAAAATGTAATAGACGATGCGCTTGTGCAATGTCCGTCTGTAAAAACAGTGATCGTATTAACCCGCAGCCGTACCCCTATTTCGATGATCAAAGGTCGGGATGTGTGGTGGGAAGATGAAATAAAGAAAGTAGAAACACAGGGCAATGTTGAATGCCCTGTTGAAGAAATGGATGCCGAGGATATGCTGTTTATATTATACACGTCGGGCTCAACAGGCAAACCTAAAGGCGTGGTACATACCTGCGGCGGCTATATGGTTTATACTGGTTACACCTTTGCCAATGTTTTCCAGTACAATCCTGGTGAAATATTTTTTTGCACGGCCGATATCGGCTGGATAACAGGCCACTCTTATATTGTTTACGGGCCGCTTTCGCAGGGAGCCACTACCTTGATGTTTGAGGGGATACCTACGTGGCCTAATCCGGGACGTTTATGGGAAATTGTTGAAGAATATAAAGTAAACATCTTATATACCGCTCCTACCGCTATCCGCTCGTTAATGAGCTTCGGTACAGAAGTGGTAAAAAACAAGGACTTAAGTTCATTAAAGAAATTAGGGTCTGTAGGTGAGCCGATCAACGAAGAAGCATGGCATTGGTTTGATGAGAATATCGGCCATAAAAATTGCCCTATTGTGGATACCTGGTGGCAAACAGAGACAGGCGGCATTATGATATCGCCTATTGCGGGAGTTACTAAAACAAAACCAAGCTATGCCACCCTGCCATTGCCGGGTGTGCAACCTGTTTTAATTGATGAGTATGGAAAAGAGATAGATGGTAATGGTGTAAATGGTAATTTGTGTATCAAATTTCCATGGCCTGGAATGCTGCGCACAACGTATGGTGACCATGAGCGGTGCCGGCAAACTTACTTCTCGGCGTATCCGGGTAAATATTTTACCGGCGATGGATGTCAGCGCGACGAAAATGGCTATTACCGCATTACCGGCAGGGTTGATGACGTGCTGAATGTTTCGGGACACCGCATTGGCACTGCCGAAGTGGAAAATGCCATCAACATGCACAGCAGTGTGGTGGAATCAGCGGTAGTTGGTTACCCCCATGATATAAAAGGACAAGGGGTATATGCTTTTGTAGTGAGTCCGAATAAACATGGCGACGAAGAACTGACCCGCAAGGATATCATGATGACGGTAGCACGCATCATAGGTGCTATTGCAAGGCCAGATAAAATACAGTTTGTAACAGGATTACCAAAAACGAGATCAGGAAAGATCATGCGCCGTATATTAAGAAAGATCGCTGAAGGTGATACCGCCAACTTGGGCGATACCAGTACCCTGCTTGATCCGGCTATTGTGGATGAAATTAAGGCGGGGGCTCTTTGAGAAAGAGCTAAGAGGCAAGAATCAGGATGGTAGATAATTTAGAAAATAAAGCTACAATACGACAAAAGGAAGTCTGCATAAAATATAAAGCAGAGTTCTTGTTTTCTCCATTCAATTCAATGCTCTAATTAAAAAACCAAATGGTGTTTAAGGATGTTATATTAATACATCTTAAATAAAAAACATCATGGATAAATTACAAATAAAAGGTGCCTGGAATGAGACAAAGGGCAAAATAAAACAAGCCTACGGCGATCTGACAGATGACGACTTAATTCACGAAGAAGGAAAAGACGATGAGCTCTTAGGCAAACTTCAGCAAAAAACCGGCAAGAGTCGGGATGACCTGGTAAAATGGATCAACAGTTTATAAAAAGAGAAAGGCCCTGCAAACACAGGGCTTTTTTGTTGGATGCAACTTTATACCTAATTTGGTGTCAGTTATATAAAAGATAACCACAATTATTTAATGTCGACCCAAACCCTCACCTCAGCGCTTATTGAAAAGCCCAAAAGCAAGATCGTTTATATCGACCGGCTTAAAGTGATCCTGACCTCGCTGGTGGTGCTGCACCACTCCTTTATCACCTACGGTGCTACTGGCGGCTGGTATTACGTGCAAAAAACAACACTCGCCGGCGCGCTTGCCCCGATGATCATGTTCGTATCGGTTAACCAATCCTTCTTTATGGGATTATTCTTTTTCCTGTCGGCTTATTTCATTGGGCCGTCGTATGATAAAAAAGGCCTCGCTAAATTTACCGCAGACAGGCTCATGAGACTGGGCCTGCCCCTTGTGTTTTACTCGTTTATTTTCGGACCGGTACTCAATTACCTGGTTTATTATTTCGGCAAAGGGCATCACATCACTTTTATACAATTCCTAAGCGGCTACGACGACTGGATCGATTTTGGCGTGCTCTGGTTCGTTGCCGCGCTGTTGCTATTTACGCTGGTTTATGTTTTAGTAAGAATTATTTTCAAACATCTCCCCTCAAAACCAATAGCCACACCCAATACACTTAGAATA
>JAQBOK010000058.1 GCA_028288085.1 Mucilaginibacter sp. | reverse complement strand
CCCCATAATTCAATTTGTCAACATCTGATGCCAGGAATGGCTGATATCCCCCAATACCTACCTGTACGCTGATATAATGCGTTTTCTGCTGCATGTACTCATATATTTTCTTTGCCTTCAGCTTAGGGTCAGTAATATCGGCAGTCATTGTTTTTATATGCTCAACTGTTTCGGCAGGTATATTGGCCCTGTTCATCAAAAGCTTATCATAATACCATTTCCCCAATTGTTGCCAGGTAGTAAATGTTCCGGTCAGGCCTTCATACATAAATTTTTCCGGTGCTATTCTTACACTGCTAAGGTAGGTTCCACTATAAGGGCTATAGGGTTCGTACTTTACGGCTTTCATATTTTGTATTTGCCAGGTATAGGTTTTCAACCCCGCAGAATTGGCGCTTATGTTTACCTTTCCCGGTATGTTTATCTCTTTATACCGTATATTAAAATCAGGTTTACAAATAAAGGTAAACGTGCTTTTTTCAACAGCCAGCCCGGTTTCGGGATTAGGTTCCCAGGTATTAAATGTAAGGGATTGCTTTGAACGCACCTCATACTCATATTCTATAGTGTAGGGGTAATCAGTGATAGAAGGAATGTAATGTTTTACCCTTGAGTCCTCAAACAAAGAGTATTCACTGGATGCATTTACATCTTTAAAATCACTTTCTGAAAATTTGCCGCTCAGCTTACCAAATTCATTGTAATAGGTACCTTTTATATAGCGTATTATGTTACTTTTATTATGCCAAACAACCATGTATGCAATGTCATCACCATTTTTGTTTAAAACTGTAATAGCTCTTTTTACATGATAAATAGTATTATCCAGGTCCTTCACCTCAATTGTCACTTCCTCATTCCGCACAACAGCGCTGGCATAGGGCAATAAGTCTTTTGCTATCAGGCTTGCATCATAATTGTTTTGCGCCTTCAGCATAGTACTCAAGACTAATAAACCCAAGGCAATAGTTATTCCCCTCATCATTTCTTTTTAAATGTTATTTCATTTTTTTCTGATGAGATGATCTTATTATAAAGCTCTTTCAGGTAAGGGTATTCTTCTACAGCGTATATAGATTTATTGAACTGGGTAACATTTGAAAGGGTTAAGGTATTGTCATTGTTTTCAAATGCCAATAGAAATTTACCGCCATTATTGGGCATGCCCATAGACACATTTTGCGGAAGGTTCTCAAAACTATATTGAGATGGAAGATGCAGGATCAAAATATAGCGCTCGTCTGATGGCATACCCCAATCCACAGGGTAATCACGTTCCGCCAGTTTAAACGGATTATTAATTATCCTGTTCATTATAAAAGGGTTAAATGTAAGCCTGCTGTGATTTAGGTTGTCATAAAAATTCAGTTCTATCTCATAATTTTCTCCCAAAGGTTTATCCAGGCTATCGATGTTGCTTATGGATGATTTAAGTATCTTCATCTTTGGGAATTTTTCGCCCAAACTTTCAACATATTCATCAGCGCTGTTGAATTTCTTTATTTCTTTGCGTTTTAAATAGCCGCTGTATCCGGTAGAATAACGCGTCATCGTTCCTTTTAATTTGCCATTATCCTGTAAGGTAAGATCAAACGCATAGGTGCTGGCCTCGCGCTGTTGAGTGGCCATATCTATCCAATAAGAAGGTTTATCCAGGCTGAAAACACGTCCCTGGTCATTAAGGCAACGCATTGGTAGCATACCAAACGGCAATAGTGCCTCAGTTGCATCAAGCAGGTACACCTTACCACCAATACTTGTCCTCGCTATTACATAATTAAAATCGCCCATGCCCGGGTATAATTTATTAATTGCACCATTAGTTCGGGTTGAAAGCAAAACGGCTTCGGTTGGTATCCCCGCAGAATTTAATGCAGTAACTAACGACAGGTTGATATCAGCACAATTCCCTGTATGCGTGTCAAGCGCTTTACGTATGCCATCCACACTGCCATCGTCATCTACCTCATTCCATTTAAATGTTTTTTGAATATAAGTATATACCGCTTTCGCTTTTTCTAAACTGTCTGTTTTGCCCACAATTACAGGGGCTATCCTATCTTTTAACAGATCCTTCTTTTTAAGCTGACTGCCAAACCAGTAAGCAGTTTTTAATTCGTAATCAACACTTTTCCAATCTTTAGTAACTTTTATCCTGGCGCCGGAATTTAGATCGGTATATTGTTCCAATTCAAAATACACACCCGACAAAAAGTTTTTTGGCGATGTCATATAGTCTTCTTCAATAAAAGCAGGTACGTCTTTTTCACCATAGGTCATATGTGAGCAATCGCTGCTCGCGCCATGGTAGGTAAAGCAGGTTTTCTCCAGCTCTGATTTGTTTGTTGTTAATTTTAGGCCCCCTCTTAGGGAAGCGTTGTAATCCCAAAACCCGGGTATATGCACTTCATATTCCGAAGATATTTTGGGGATATCGCCCTGGAACCGCCAGGAATGAAAATTATATATGTAAGGAGATTCGAGTTCGTATTTTATTTCAATAATACATCCATTCCTCAGGCCGGGCATAGCAAACTTTAAAGTGGTCCAGTGCTTATTATCTTTTACCCTGAAAACTTTTTTAGGATCAAGTACCTGTTTTTGCACCAATCCGTCATCATCTTTATAAAAAGTGACTCCGGTAATTTCGGTTACGTTTTCATATACTTCGTTGTCGCCATTATAGATAGATATTTCAACGGTTCCATACTTTTCAAATTCTTTGCTGTCAAAAAACTTAATTTTAGCATGATAATCATATATCAGTCTTATCTCATCCAGGTTGTTTGTTGTAATTCTTGATGAGCCGTGCTCCTGTAAAACCACAGCATGAGCAGAAGTGTCTTTTGCATAGCTCGTCATTCCTATTGCCTCGTTATCCGGTTTTCCGTAAGGAAAGTCCTGTGCCATAGCGCATATGGC
>JAQBOK010000054.1 GCA_028288085.1 Mucilaginibacter sp. | reverse complement strand
GCATAATTTTTATCGAGCTCTACTTCATCAAGCGTTAATGTTTTAGGATTCTCTTCATGCAAGTGCTCCAATGGCAAAAACTCATAGAATATACCGTAATCCAGCATTAGCAGCATATCACCATGTTCTTCCTGATCCTGTATGCCAAAAAAGCCCTCGGAGGCATTATAGGTTTCCAGGTAGTGCATATCATCCTTGGGGATCAGTTTTTTAAACTGCTCACGATATGGGGTAAAGTTAACCGCGCCGTGAAAGTAAAGCTCAAGGTTGGGCCATACTTCCAGCAAATTCTTTTTGCCGGTTATCTCAAGTATGCGCTTAAATAATAAAATATTCCAGGTGGGCACACCGCTGATGCAGGTTACATTAACATCAATGGTTGCATTAGCCATCTTTTCAATTTTCTCTTCAAAGTTATCCAGCAAGGCGATATCCAAATGCGGGGTGCGGTAAAACTCCGCCCAAATAGGCAGGTTTTTCATAATCACTGCCGATAGATCGCCAAAAAAAGTATCCGCTTTTAACTGGCTCACCTGGTGGCTGCCACCCAATGTAAGTGCCTTACCGGTAAATATCCTGGCATTTGGCCGGTTGTTAAAATACATGGTAAGCATGTCTTTCCCACCTTTAAAGTGGCATTCTTCCAATGATTCTTCACTTACGGGAATAAACTTGCTGCGGTCGCTGGTTGTGCCTGATGATTTGGCAAACCATCGGATCTCTGTAGGCCATAGCACATTCTGCTCGCCTTTCAGCATCCTTTCAATGTAAGGTTTTAGCGTATCATAATTTTGTATGGGAACGCGTTGCTTAAACTGGGTTAGGTTTTCGATGCTTTTATAATGGTACTTTTTGCCCCATTCTGTACTTTCTGCCCCTGATATTAGCTGTTCAAACCACTCCTCCTGTACTTCATTTGGGTACTTCATAAAAAGCTCTATCTGGTGGATACGCTTTTTGATGAACCAGGTAACTACAGAGTTAATAATTGTCATAGGCCCGTTGAGGTTTTAAACAAAAGTTTTCCTTTTCAATACAAAATTAGCACCAAGATAAACTTTTCGCACCATTTCATTATCAGCAAGTACTTCAGGCACACCCGATTCCAATATTTTGCCTTCAAAAAGCAGGTACGCCCGGTCTGTGATAGACAGGGTTTCCTGCACATTATGGTCGGTGATCAATATACCTATATTGCGGTGTTTCAGCTTGGCTACCATCGCCTGTATCTCTTCTACCGCTATAGGGTCAACTCCGGCAAAAGGCTCGTCAAGCAATATAAAATTCGGCTCTGCAGCTAAGGCACGGGCAATTTCGGTACGCCTGCGCTCACCTCCTGAAAGCAGGTCGCCGCGGTTTTTACGCACCTTATGCAAACTAAATTCATCTATTAGCTCTTCCAGTTTGTCGCGTTGCTTTTCCTTGCTCATAACTCCCATTTCCAACACGGCTTTAATGTTATCCTCAACTGATAGTTTACGAAAAACTGATGCCTCCTGCGCCAGGTAACCTATCCCCTTTTGAGCACGACGATACATCGCATCGCCGGTTATATCTACGTCATCTAAAAATATTTTGCCCTCATTAGGTTTGATAAGCCCTACTATCATGTAAAACGAAGTGGTTTTACCCGCTCCATTAGGGCCCAGCAAACCTACTATTTCTCCCTGTGCCACATTGAACGACACATGATTTACAACCGCACGCTGCTTATATTTTTTTACGAGGTCTTCTGCTCTTAAGATCATATTTTATAATTCAAAATTTAAAAGTCCAAAGTCAAAAAGCCGCCACATTATTTTGATTTGGCTTTACCTTCTAATTCCTTTTACATTCAACTGTATTGAGCGCTTTTCGCGCCATATATTTTCCTCTATGTTATAACAAATATCAAAAGGCTTTCCGTCGCTTATCTCAGGTAAATAAATACCCTGGTTAAAAGCAATGCAATCAAACTTGCCCGACCCCTCCTGCATTACTGTCATTTTCAGGTGATTTTCGCCCACCAATCCTGCATATCCGCTAACATACACATTCCGGCTGATAAAAACCGGCGACATGTTCTCGGGGCCGAAAGGTGAAAACTGATTTAAGATCCTGAAAAATTTAGGCTCTATTTGCTTTAACTCCAATTCGGCTTCAATTGTTATTTGTTGCACTAATTGTTCATCGGTAATGCTCGCACTTACCACTTCTTCAAAACGGTTAATAAAGGCCTCCACGTTTTCTGGGTGCATGGTGAGGCCTGCTGCATATTTATGCCCGCCAAACTGGATAAGCAAGTCTTTACATTCACACAAAGCTTCGTAAAGATCATATCCCAAAACCGATCTTGCCGAACCTGCCACATGCCCGTTAGACCGGGTTAGCACGATGGTTGGTCTGTAATATTTTTCAGTGAGACGTGAAGCTACAATTCCAATAACACCTTTATGCCATTTCTCATTAAATACCACGGTTGATTTTCGGCCTATCATCACTTCATCGTTTGCTATCATGCTTAAAGCCTCGTCGGTAATAGATAAGTCGTGACCTTTTCGTTCCGTGTTTTTTACGTTGATCAGCATCCCTTTTTCCCTTGCAGCATCTTCATGACAGGCAATCAGCAACTCAACAGCATGTTTGGCATCATCAATACGCCCTGCGGCATTAATGCGCGGACCAAGTAAAAACACAATGTCGGATATGGTATAACTAATTGATTTACCAGCCACTTCCATCAGCATTTTTACACCAATGCAGGGGTCGTTGTTAATTTTTTGCAAGCCAAAGTAAGCCAGCACCCTGTTCTCGCCGTCAATGTGTACTATGTCACAGGATATACTGATCGCAACCAGGTCAAGATAGCAGCTTACTTCTTCAAAGGGGATATCGTTTTTTTCGGCATAAGCGTGTATCAGCTTAAAACCTATTCCGCATCCCGAAAGCTCTTTATACGGATATGCGCAATCTTTTCTTTTAGGGTCGAGAACAGCCACAGCAGCAGGCAACTCGTTACCCGGCAGGTGATGATCGCAAATGACAAAATCTATTTTTTTGGTATTAGCATAGGCAATTTTATCAACCGATTTGATACCGCAATCCAACGCTATTATCAGGCTAAAATTATTTTCAGCAGCATAATCTATCCCCTCGGTTGATATACCGTATCCTTCGCGGTAGCGGTCGGGTATATAATATTCAATGTTATCATACAGCTTTTTAAAGAAACCATAAACCAGGGATACAGCCGTAGTTCCATCCACATCATAATCGCCATAGATCAATATTTTCTCTCCGGCAGCCATCGCGGTTTCAATACGATCAATGGCCTTTTCCATATCAGTCATCAGGAAGGGGTCGTGCAAATACCTTAGGTCTGGCCGGAAAAAATATCGGGCATCATCGTAATTTTTAATCCCTCTGTGGATCAGTAAAGTACTTAAAACGGTATCAACGCTAAGTTCATCAGCCAATTTTATGACATCCTCATTATCCGGCTTTTCCCTTATCGCCCACCGTTTATTCATATCTTTGTCGCTTAAAACAGTAAAGATAGGCAGAATTGATGATTGTCTGAACCGCAGATCAAACTGATCTGATGATTTGGCGGATTATTTTTATAACCCCCAATTGTATAAGGTAATAAATTATTCAAAATTTGCAAACAGGCAGATCAAAGTTCCGGGCAATCATTTTATAATAATAAAAATATGGAGATTTTTGCATTAGGCGAGGGATCGTATTCGGTTGATTCTTCAAAAAAGTTTATTCCTTTTGATCCTCAAACAGATAATGCAAAAGACCGCCCAGGCTCCTTGTTTATCCATGTAAATCCATTTTTAGTAAAAACCAAAAACGATTTGATCATTATGGATACCGGGCTTGGCTATAAGGATACGCGCGACGAACTGCTGCTTCATCAGCATATCCGAAATGCTGGTTTTGATCCTGATGAGGTAACCCTCGTACTAATGTCGCATTTGCATTATGATCATTCGGGCGGATTGGTTGTAGAAAGAAATGGCCGTCTCGAACCCAGCTTTCCCCACGCAGAGCACGTTATACAACGCGGCGAATGGGATACAGCTATTGCCGGCAAATCATCCTCTTATCACAAGGAAATATTTGAAGCCCTAAAAGGTTCAGTTAAGATCACCTTTTTAGAAGGTTCAGGCGAGTTAAAACCGGGCATACAATATGAGCTGTCAGGCGGTCATTGCCCCTTCCACCAGGTTTTCTGGATGGATGATAATGGCGAAAAATGCTTTTTTGGCGGAGATGAATTACCTGAGCCGGAGCAGTTAATAAGAAAATTTATAGCTAAGTATGATTATGACGGGCGTAAGGCGATGCAGCTACGCGAAGTGTATGGCAAGAAGGCAGCGGAAGAAAATTATACTTGTTTATTTTATCATGCCAAGTCAAACCCGGTGGGGAGGGTAAGCTATTCTGATGAGCATTTTAGTATACTGCCAGCCTGATTCTGAAAGTGGTAAATATTAAAAGTTTGTATGCCTAATTAATGAACTTGCAGTCAGGCGTGTTTTGCCACTTCAAAAAGCTCTTTTATTTTTTCTACATTCAGTGGTTTCGATACAAAGTCTTTCACAAGCGGGTATGAGCGTGCTTTATTTATATCATTACTAAAAACAGATGAGGATATAATATAAACTTTGCATTTACCCAAGGGATCGATGTTTAAACGCGTATATTCATCCAGAAACTCCCACCCATTCATGATAGGCATATTAATATCCAGCAGGATATAATCGGGGAGCTTGGAAGGATCATTCCTTTGTATATCTAAAAGCAGATCAATAGCATACTTGCCATGCAGGCAAGCAACGATGTCTGTATTTAACAAAGCCTTCTTTATTAACTTAATGGAAATAAAATTATTTATCTCATCATCATCAACAAGCAAAATACTTACAGTGCCGCTATTATTAGTCATATATACTTTATACGGTGCGAAAAACTAAAAGGTTTTACTGCCGTGATGTGTAAAATAAAAAACAGGTGATTTTTTTAATAAAATACAAGTTACCATTTTTTAACAGATATTCCTATAAGTTTTATGATAAAATAAGATTTAGATGTGCAGATAAAAAAACCATCTGCACATCTAGGATTTACAAATTATTCTATAGCACTTTCCTCAAATTCATAATCCTCCAGTGGTGGGCATGAGCATACCAGCGTCCTATCGCCATAGGTATCATTCACACGTCCAACAGACGGCCAGAATTTAAATGCTGTCACATATGGGAGCGGAAATGCTGCTTTTTGACGGGTATATGGATGTTCCCACTCGTTACCAGTAATTACCGCAACGGTATGTGGTGAGTTTTTCAAAGGGTTGTTTACTTTGTCAGACAGGCCCTTTTCCACATCATCAATTTCATGACGAATGGAGATCATAGCATCACAAAAACGGTCAAGCTCGTGTTTTGGTTCTGATTCGGTTGGCTCAACCATCAATGTGCCCGCAACCGGGAATGAAACTGTTGGCGCGTGAAAACCATAGTCCATCAAGCGTTTGGCTATATCAGTAACCTCAATACCAAAGTTTTTGAACGCCCGGCAATCCAGTATCATTTCGTGCGCACAACGCCCATTGGCTCCGGTATAAAGTACCGGGTAATGATATTTTAAGCGGGTATTGATGTAGTTAGCGTTCAAGATAGCGTAGCGGGTTGCATCTGTTAATCCATCGCTGCCCATCATTGCGATGTAGGCGTGAGAGATGATCAGAATAGAAGCTGACCCCCAGGGCGCTGATGAAACAGCATGGATGGATTTTCCTCTTTCTATATCAACCACGGCATGACCGGGTAAATAAGGAACAAGGTGCTTAGCAACGCCAATGGGGCCCATACCCGGACCGCCGCCACCATGTGGTATGCAGAATGTTTTATGCAGATTTAAGTGACAAACATCGGCACCTATGTTGGCCGGACTTGTTAAGCCAACCTGGGCATTCATATTAGCGCCATCCATATAAACCTGGCCGCCATTATGATGTATCAGCTTGCAAATATCAATAATGGCTTCTTCAAATACTCCATGAGTTGACGGATAAGTTACCATCAGGCAGGAAAGGTCATTTTTATATTGCTCTGCTTTTTCTTTCAGATCAGCCACATCAATATTACCGTTCTCATCACATTTTACTACAACTATCTTCATCCCGGCCATAGCCGCCGATGCGGGATTGGTTCCATGTGCAGATGAAGGGATCAGCGCTATATTCCTATGGCCTTCTCCTCTGTCATGATGATAAGCGCGGATCACCATTAAGCCAGTATATTCACCCTGTGCACCTGCGTTAGGCTGAAGGCTCATGGCGGCAAAGCCTGTAATTTCCGAAAGCCAGTTATTCAGTTCATCAAACAATTGCATGTAGCCGCCTACCTGGTCAACCGGGGCAAAGGGATGCATTTTACTAAACTCGGCCCAGGTAACCGGCACCATTTCGGTAGTAGCATTCAGTTTCATGGTGCATGACCCTAAAGCGATCATAGAATGGCAAAGAGAAAGGTCTTTAGCCTCCAATGATTTTATATAGCGCAGCATCTCGTGTTCCGAATGATGCGAATTGAAAATAGCGTGCGTTAAATATCCTGATCCGCGTTGCAGACCAGCTGGAATAACGGTCTGAACATTGGATTTAAGTTCATCAAAATTTACATCGCTCAGCACTTTGCCTTTTACTTTGGCAAAAAAGCGCACTAAGGTTTTTATGTCTTCCGCCGATGTAGTTTCATCTATAGAAATAGTAACGTTTGAACCATGATAGTTCAGGTTCATTTCGTTGTTTAACGCTTCGGCATGAATAGAACCTGCTAATTCGCCCAAATCAAATTTCAGCGTATCGAAATAAACTTCGTTAAGTTGCTTATAGCCTAATTGCGTCAACGACTGCGAAAGCAATACCGATAAACCATGAATCCTTTCGGCAATTAGCTTAACACCCTGCGGACCGTGATATACGGCATACATACCTGCCATAATAGCAAGCAGGGCCTGCGCTGTACAAATATTAGATGTTGCCTTATCTCTGCGGATATGTTGCTCGCGGGTTTGAAGCGCCATACGCAAAGCATAGCTGCCGGCACTATCAATGGTTACGCCAATAATGCGTCCGGGTATAGATCGTTTGTATTCGTCCTTGGTAGCAAAAAATGCGGCATGGGGGCCACCAAAGCCCATAGGCACTCCAAAGCGCTGGGTTGAACCCACCACAACATCTGCACCCCATTCTCCCGGAGGAGTCAATAGCGCAAGGCTCATAATATCGGCAACTACGGTTAGTTTGATGCCTTTTTCATGCGCGTTAGCAGCGAAACCGGAATAATCATACACAGATCCATTCCCGGCAGGGTACTGAACTATTGCTCCAAATATATTTTCGCTCAGTTCAACTGTGCGGTGATCGCCTATCTGGATCTTAATGCCATAAGGCTCAGATCTTGTTTTTAAAATATCAATAGTTTGCGGAAACACTTCATCCGACACAAAAAACACTTTAGCATTTAGGTTTTTGCGCAGGCTGTATTGCATAAACATCGCCTCGGCGGCAGCTGTACCCTCATCCAACAAGGAAGCATTGGCAATTTCCATCCCGGTAAGATCAACCACCATGGTTTGGAAATTAAGCAGGGCCTGTAAACGGCCTTGTGCTATTTCGGCCTGGTAAGGGGTATACTGGGTGTACCAACCGGGGTTTTCTAAAATATTACGCTGGATAACGCCCGGAACGATCACATCGTAATATCCCTGGCCAATAAACGACTTAAATACTTTGTTTTTTGATGCAGTTTGTTTCAGCGTGTTCAGGTAATCGAACTCACTTTTTGCCGGCGGCAAATCCATTGGCTTTTTTAGCCTTATACTGGCCGGAATGGTTTGCGCTATTAATTCTTCAAGTGAACCTACACCAACCGTTTTTAACATTTGAGCCGTATCCGCGGCATTTGGAGCAATATGTCTGTATTGAAATTTCTCCTGATAATCTGTGTTCAACTTCATGAAATTCGATGTCCCTTAAATTTTACCGCAAAGGTACAATTTTAGGCATTCAGTAACAATCAGGTAACCTGATAGTGACAATGGTTTTACATAGATTTTTAATAAAAAGAATCTTAACTATGCAGTTGCCGCAAATACATTTGTATAGTGTTCTCCAACCCATAATATAATGCATCGGATATAAGTGCATGCCCTATGCTTACTTCCTGCAAGCCCGGAATATTTTCGGCAAAATACCTTAGGTTATGTAGATCCAGGTCATGACCGGCATTAATACCGAGCCCAACTTTTTGTGCTGCTTCGGCGGCCTTTATATAAGGAGCAATAGCAGTCTCTTTTCCCTTGTGGTATTCATGAGCATAGGCTTCAGTATATAATTCCACACGGTCAGTACCAGTGCTGGCAGCGGCTTCAACCATTTCGATTAGGGGATCAACAAATATCGAAACACGTATATCCGCATCTTTAAATACTTTGATCATATCCTTTAAATAATCCTGGTTTTTTATGGTATCCCAGCCATGGTTGGAGGTGATCTGTCCCAGCACATCAGGCACCAGCGTAACCTGCTCTGGCTTATTGGCCAATACCAGGTCGATAAATTTTTGTTCCTGGCAATTCCCCTCTATATTAAACTCAGTGGTCACTATTTTCTTTAGTTCGAAAACATCGTTATAGCGAATATGCCTTTCATCCGGACGGGGATGCACAGTGATACCTTGTGCGCCAAAGCGCTCACAATCTTTGGCAACCTGTATCAGATCTGGATTATTTCCACCACGCGAATTGCGTAATGTGGCAATTTTATTAATATTGACAGATAATCGGGTCATGTTAAGCAAATACTTTCAGATGGTAAATATCATTATTACTTGTTTAACATCTCAAACAATTTTATGATTCGTTTATTTGTGAACTAATTATGAGAACTGTTATAAAATATCTGCTGCTACCTTTCTTAATAAGTACATCAGCATTAACCTTACATGCGCAGCAAGATTTCCTCAACATCACCAACTATCGCGTTTATTATGGCTGGGCACATAATTACCCGCAAGACTGGATAATACTGCGCCGCTTTGAAAACCAGGGCAAGGATTATTTTTTAATGGTAAACCCACAAACACTGGAAACTAAGGTAAACGAAAGCAGTTTTTACCAGGCAAAACCCATGACATTGGCAGAGACCCGGATTTTCTTTAAGAAGACCCCTTACGAAAAGGCTTTAAACAGCGTTGAAAAACAATCAGTTGCCATACAGGATGCTGGTATTGAGCGCGGCATGCCGACGGAAACGGGCATCAGCCTTACCGCCGACCTTTGCCCCTCGCACCGGCCGCTTGACAGGCGGATATTTACAACAATGATTGCTGAATTTCAAAAAGTAGAAAAACCTGCCCCTATTGCCCTTTCCGTAAGCGGCATGTGGATGTTACAGCACAAACAGGATTTGGAATGGCTAAAGCAGCTTCGCAATAATGGCGATATCAGGATTACCTGGGTAAACCACTCATACACGCACCGGGTAAGTAAAAACGCCCCGCTTAAAACGAATTTTTTACTGGAGCCCGGCACCGATATTAACTACGAAGTATTAGCTACAGAACAATTAATGCTAAAAAATGGCCTGGTGCCATCAGTGTTTTTCCGCTTTCCCGGTTTGGTATCAGATCAGCAATTGGTTTATAAAATAACTAATTTCGGACTTATACCCATAGGATCAGACGCATGGCTGGCCAAAGGCCAACAACCGCAGGCCGGGAGTATTGTGTTGATACATGGCAACGGCAATGAGCCGGTAGGAGTTGCCGATTTCATCAAATTACTGCAATCAAAAACCAAACAAATAGCCAACAAGCAATGGTTATTGTATGACCTGCGCGAAAGTGTGGATGAGGAGTTTGAAGGCACAAATTGATATCTTTATGCAGTAATTTAAAAAGCATAATTATGTATAAAGCATTACATATCAGCCCGATGGTCCCATCCTATAACATCAGGGAAACAGCTGAATTTTTTACCGGCATTTTGGCATTTGAAACATGGATGGATACAGATGGTTATGCTATAGTTTACAAAGACAACCTCACTATTCATATACTTAACGCCGGAGCCGAAATTGGAGAAATGGAGTTTTACCTGGAAGTGGATGATATAAACACCTTGTGGAATACCATTAAAGATAAACTTGCCGAACTAAAGGTGAGGCCCCCTTTTGACCGGGAATACGGAATGCGCGAATTTCACGTAATTATACCCCATACTAAAACGCTACTATTTGTAGGACAAGCTATTATTTAACATCCTTTAACTTTCAAACTCAATTTTACTTGTTTAGATTTAAGGTATGAAAAACCTCTTTCTCATTTCGGCCATAATTTTATTATCTGTCTGCAAGGTATCTGCACAAAAGATTATTCCTGCTAAGGATGCGGCTAAACATATTGGCGAAAAAGTAACCATCTGCGATAAAGTTTGCAGTCAGTCTAACAAGGCTTTCATGGTAACATTATTCCTTGGCGGTGACCGCCCCAACCAATTATTAAGAGTTGCGATAAGATTTTCCGACAGAGCAAAAACCAAAGGCTATTTCGACACGAGTTTTGAAGGTAAAGATATATGTGTAACCGGAGTTGTGCTAAATGGTAGAGATGGTCCGTATATAAGAGTCAACAATCCTGAGCAGATAAAACCTTTATTGTTAGATAGTCCCGTAAAGCAAATACAAACGCTAAATTGAGCATACAAATATGAGTTGGATTTGCCCAAAATGCGAAAGGGAGTTAAAGAAACCCAATCAGATACATTATTGCATTAAGGTAAGTGTTGACGATCTGTTGAAAGATCAGAGCGAGGAACTTGTTTTAGCATTCGATAAACTGCTGGCCGAAATTGTTGATTGGGATGGCGTAACAGTGAGTTGTTCGAAAAACTGCATCGTGTTTGTTCGTAACCAAACCTTCTTTGTGATCAGGCCGATGAAAAAGCAATTGGATCTCAAGTTTTATTCAGCAAAATTACCGGAAGAATCGATGGTTATAAAAAGCACCCTCCACGCGGGTCGGTATGAGAATCATATCCGTTTAACTTCTTTAAATCAACTAACCCCGCAGGTGTATGCCTTTGTCAAGGATTCACACCATCTGCTGTAATTTAAAAAGGAGTAATTGTTAAAGCTTGTTAAAAATTAATAAGCAACGTTAATTTTTATTTATTTTTAGGTTAACCTGATCATTTATCGTAAAAGGTGTGAAAAACGTATTCATTACCATCGGATTAACACTCATTTCCCTGCAGCTTTTTGCACAGCATTTAAGCGGCGTAGTTGTAGACAGGAGCACCAATCTCCCGATAGCGCATGCCACGGTAAGCACCCCATCGCAAACAGTATTTACATCTGTTATAGGGCAGTTTATGTTAAACAATGTGCATAAAGGCGACCCGGTAACTGTTACCTGTATAGGCTATAAAACCTATGTTTCGGCATTTTATTTATTGAATTCAGATACTACCCGGATCTATTTGGAACAAAACGTAGTCTCATTAAAAAATGTAACCATCATGTCAAAACGAAACGCCAATACAGATTCTATTAACCTTCGTAAGCAATTTGCCTCTGTATTTGACTACAAGGGAACAAATGTTAAGGATGCTTTTATCACGCGTTCGACAAAATATACACCGTATAATTATATCACCGCCCCTAATAATGCCACCACCCTGTTGAGCGTGAATTTATTGGAAGTGCTCGACCTGCTTAGCCGGAACAAGGCGCCGATGTCCAAACTGCAAAAGACATTAATAAAGGATGAGCAATACAATTATGTAGAACAGGTTTTTTCAAAACAAAAGATAACCGAAATAACACATTTAAAAGGCGACTCGCTGCAAATCTTTATGGATAAATACAGACCGACTGTCGCTGATGCAAGATCAATGTCGGATTATGAAATGCTGATCTATATTAAGAAAAGCTATGGGGGGTTTGTTAGGTCAAATGAAAAGAAAAAATGAGCTATAATACTTATATCTAAGCTGTTATAGCTTGCCTAAACTACTTGTCCTTAGGTAAACGTTCATTGTAGGTCTTTAAAGACAACGCGATCTTATTCAGCAAATCTTTTGAATTATTAAATTCAGTTTTGTCAAATACCGGGACATTCAGATCCAACACCTGATTAAAGCATATCGTTGAAAAGTAGACCTGTTTAATGGCCTGCTTTTCAACATCAGCGGCAGGCTTTTCTAATTTAAAATTAAAGCTCCATACCCAAAAACAACCTGGATCCAACGGTAATCCATTCTTTTGTAAAGTTAAGTGGTTTGGTTTTCAGTTCATTCGTAAAATAGTCCAGCTCGTAGTTTACATAGCCATCCAAAGTCTCCTGCTGTTCCTCACGGGTCAAATTACTTAACTGCATATTTTCAGGAACAGGTTGCGGCAAAGGAACCCAGGAGGTCTGAATAACTGTGCCTCCGCAATGAATGAAATTCTGGTTCTCACCCGCATTCCCCAATTTTTCTTCGGTTACAGTCGTGCCTGGAATATTCACCGAAAATGCATGATTTTTTCCGTTAAAAATAACCTGCCCCCCATCTTTCGTCTTAACAAAAGTGGATGTAAAACTTTCATTATTGATATCCGCCTGCCCGAATGCTAACAGGCTGCTTATGGAAAAAAATATACTTATTAATGGTTTGTAAAAAAATCTCATAGCTAAAATTAATATTATTTTATAATGGCACAAAAAAAGGCATGATCCTAAAACCATGCCCCTTTGAATTTTGATTTTTAACTTTTTAATTAGTATCTATAGTACTCCGGTTTGAATGGTCCGTTAACTGGCACACCAATGTATTCGGCTTGGTGCTCGTTTAACTCTTCCAGCTCAACACCAATTTTTGCGAGGTGCAAGCGGGCAACTTTTTCGTCCAAATGTTTTGGCAGGGTATAAACTTTGTTTTCGTATTTGGCGCCATTCAGCCAAAGCTCTAATTGCGCTAAAGTTTGGTTAGTGAATGAATTGGACATTACAAAGCTTGGGTGACCTGTTCCACAGCCCAAATTCACCAAACGCCCTTCGGCTAATACAATCACATCCTTGCCATCAATGGTGTATTTATCAACCTGCGGCTTAATTTCTATTTTGGTATTTCCATAAGCTCCATTAAGCCAGGCCATATCAATTTCGTTATCAAAATGGCCAATGTTACACACAATAGCTTTGTCCTTTAAAGCACGGAAGTGTTTTTCAAGCACTATATTGCAGTTGCCTGTAGCAGTCACTACAATATCAGCCTCAGTAATTGCGGTAGTTAGCTTCTTAACTTCAAAGCCTTCCATAGCAGCCTGCAAGGCGCAGATCGGATCAATTTCGGTAACAATAACACGAACGCCGGCGTTGCGCAATGAATCGGCAGAACCTTTACCAACATCCCCATAACCACAAACAACAGCCACTTTACCGGCCATCATTACATCGGTAGCACGGCGTATAGCATCAACCAACGATTCGCGGCAGCCATATTTATTATCAAATTTTGATTTGGTAACAGAATCATTTACGTTGATGGCAGGCATTGGCAGTGTGCCATTCTTTACTCTTTCGTATAAGCGGTGTACGCCGGTAGTAGTTTCTTCAGATAAGCCTTTGATATTTGGCACCAGTTCGGGGAATCTATCTAAAACCATATTGGTCAGGTCACCACCATCATCTAATATCATATTTAATGGTTGACGATCTTCACCAAAATACAGGGTTTGCTCAATGCACCAATCAAATTCTTCGGCATTCATACCTTTCCAGGCATAAACAGAAGTACCGGCAGCGGCAATGGCAGAAGCGGCATGATCTTGGGTTGAGAATATATTACATGACGACCAGGTTACATCAGCACCCAGTGCTTGTAATGTCTCTATCAATACGGCAGTTTGAATGGTCATGTGCAGGCAGCCTGCAATACGTGCGCCTTTCAACGGTTTTGAAGCGCCGAACTCAGCACGCAGAGCCATTAAACCAGGCATTTCAGCTTCGGCAAGGCCAATTTCCTTGCGACCCCATTCGGCCAGCGATAAGTCTTTTACTTTGTATTTGGTGTAAGTTGTTTCTACTGATGACGACATAACATTTCGGTTTTGAAATGCAAAAGTAAGCAATAGAAATATTTAAAAGAAATCAGGCTTTTACAACTTCAGCTTTTTCAGCTTTGCCATTTGACGACATAGCGAGCTTGCCATTATGGGAGCCACCGGTTTCCACCTGTAATATCTGTGTTTTTATATCACCTATTATTTTACCGGTACTCCTGATCTCGAGCGAGTGTGCCTGGATATGGCCTTTAACCGTGCCATAAACTATCATTTCTTTGGTGACAATATTACCTGTGATCAAACCCTTTTCGCCCAGTATCAGGCCTTCATCAATGGTTACGTCACCAGTAATCTGTCCTTCTATCCTCACATAAGCCGGCGCCTTAAGGTTACCTTCCAAAACACAGCCGTCACTGATCATGGTTGATATTGCCTGCTGGTCGAGCTCTACTTTATTCCTTTTTGAAAAGATGGCCATATTTTTTATTTAAAAATCCTAAAATCTAAAACTGTGATCCATCATTAATCTCTAATCCTAATTATTTAAGGTTAAAAATTTAACCGGGTTGATGGGCTTCCCGTTCTTCCTTACCTCATAATGCAGATGCGCCCCTGTTGAATGCCCTGTAGAACCTACTTTGCCAATTACATCGCCGGTAACTACTTCCTGTCCTTCCCGTACATTAATATGTGAGAGGTGGCCGTATAAAGTTTCAAAATCATTTTTATGTTTAACAATAATGCAATTGCCATAACCACCTTTCCATCCTGTAAAAATCACCTTGCCGTTAGCAGTGGTTTTAACCGGATCGCCCTTTTGACCTTTGAAATCAATCCCTGGGTGATACTCCGCATTTTCAGAATCAAAAGGATCGCTGCGATAACCAAACACCGATGTAATGGAACTTAGCCTGGGATAACCCATTGGCGTAAATGCTACGCTATTAACTAAACGACTTAAATATTCGTCATAAAGTGAGTATTTTTCGTCATCGCTTAGCTTTGATTCTTCAGCATTACCATTGCCGCCAACAGATTGTGTAGAGAAGCCTTTTAAGCCTCTTTTTCGCAAATAATCATTTATCTTTTGTAATTTCCCCTGTATAGACTGAATATAAGATGATGCCGAATTAACACTTTTGGCAACAGGGGCTGCCATAGCAACTACGGGTAATTTGCCTTTTAATTGAGCTATTTGTGCAAGTAGTTGCTGCCTTTCCTGCTCGTGTCCGCTGTTTTTTGAATTTAAATAAACAATCGTTCCGGCAAGAGCTACAATAACGCACACTATGGATACCAAATAATGTTTTATCCTTTTTAAATGTTTGGTTTTTACCCGAATAGATTGTGTTTGCTCCTGGTTTTTGTTGACAATAATAATGGTACTAAAATTTGTCAGTTTTAGGTTCATATCTTAGTTAGGGTTAAATTTGGGGAATGCAATATAAAACAATAGACGCATAAAAAATCAAAATATTTCACTTTTCCCACAATAAATTCTAATCCCTCTCCCGCAACATTCAACATATCCCCTTATACGGTTTTCGTCAGGTAAATGTTATTATTACACTTAGTAAATTTTAACTGTCAATCATTCATTACCTTTACCTGATAAAATTAAAAAAAGATGATGTACCCGGAATATTTAGTTACCCCAATGCGGGAAGAACTAACCAAGGTTGGTTTTGAAGAGTTAAAAGATGCAGATGCGGTAACCAAAGCTATTGAAAGTGAAGGTACTGTATTTATAATGGTAAATTCTGTTTGTGGATGCGCTGCCGCTAATGCACGCCCCGCTGCCAGGCTTGCTACGCAAAATGAAAAACATCCAGATAAATTTGTAACCGTTTTTGCAGGTATGGATACCGAAGCTGTTAATAAAGCTCGTAATTATATGTTGCCTTATCCGCCGTCATCGCCTGCTATGGCATTGTTTAAAGATGGCAAGCTGGTTCACATGATTGAACGCCATCAAATAGAAGGACGCCCGGCACAAATGATAGCCGATAATTTGATGGGCGCATTTGATCAATACTGCTAAGCTTTAGATTAAGGAACCAAAGATAAATGGTTGAAAAGATGTACTCTTTTCAACCATTTATCTTTTTAGTGTTGTTACTGTAAGTTATTTCCGCAAGATCAAATAACAGGAATATAGGGCTTTTCCGGTGGTTTTTTTGAGTTTTTGCCCGGTTCTAATTTCTGATCTTCAATGCCGGCCAGCATCTCCAGCAATCCCGACCCGTTAGGATGTCCCAATGCTTCCCTTGCCGGGTCGTCACTTGCAAGTTTCACCAGTTTCTTTTGATCATTATTCGTTTTCATATTTAATAAACGAATACCAGGGATGCTTTGTTTTATTCCCGGCGCAGCAGAGAACTGTTATTCACGCCTGACCATTAATCTCTGATCACTCGCTTCTCAAACTTTTTATTGGATTGACAAGCGCCGCTTTTATTGCCTGGAAACTTACCGTTGCCAGTGCAATAGTAATAATTATACCTCCCGAAAGCGCGAATACCCACCATTGCACAGGCACATGGTAAGCAAAGTTTTGCAACCATATATTCATCCCGTACCATGCTATTGGTGTTGCAATAACCATAGCTATGATCACCAGTATCAAAAACTCCGATGATAATAAGGCAAAAAGCGAACCTACACTGGCACCCAGTACTTTGCGAATACCAATTTCTTTCAGCCGTTGTTCGGCAGTAAACATGGCCAAACCTAACAGACCCA
>JAQBOK010000039.1 GCA_028288085.1 Mucilaginibacter sp. | reverse complement strand
TTTTAAAGCGTCATCCCTAACAATGGGCGCGGCATAATAAGGCGGGAAAATAGCTTTGTCGTCATTTAAAACCACCAGGTTATAAGCTTTTAAACGACCATCGGTTGAGTAGCCGCTGATCACATCCAGTTGATTTTCATAGGCGGCTTTATACATTACCGCATCACTGATCACAATGGTGTGTATCTTCAGACCATACTTGTTTTGAAGCCCCAGGTTACCATCCTGCCTGCCCATAAATTCTGGCGTAAAGCCGGCAGTTAATTTTCCACCATAAGCAGAAGGTATAAAGTAAAGGGATGCCAATAAAACCAGCAGCACCGGCAGTAATGCGGTGGCGGTCTTTATTTTTTTGAAATTAAAGCGTTGTAATCGCGACAGCAGGAAATCAAAAATGATAGCCAGCATTGCTGCGGGTATTGCACCGGCTAATATCATATTGGTATTATTAAGCGAGATGCCACCGAAAATAAACTCGCCCAGGCCACCGGCTGCAATGTATGAAGCCAGGGTAGCCACCCCAACATTAATTACAGTGGCAGTACGTATACCAGCCAGTATCACCGGCATTGCCAGCGGCAGTTCTACCTTAAATAATATTTGCCACTTGTTCATACCCATGGCTAAGGCGGCTTCCTTTACCGCGGCATCAACCCCAATAATACCGGTGTAGGTATTACGGATAATTGGAAGCAACGCATATAATAACAATGCTACAATGGCTGGTTTAGCGCCTATCCCCAACAGGGGAATCATAAAGCCCAGGAGGGCAATGCTTGGTATGGTCTGCAACACTCCCGCTATGCCCAAAATAGTTCCGGAAAATTGTTTCTTCCGGGTAATCCAGATACCCAACGGCAAACCAACCAATACAGCTATAAACAGCGAAATAAAAGTAAGCCCAATATGCTGCAGGGTTTGGTCAAGCAGCTTATCGCTCTGCTGCCGCATAAATTCCAACAAAGTTTGCTGATGCTCAGTCATGCGCGCGCTTGCTTTGGTATTGATAAAATGCTGACATTAATTGCTCAAATCCCAGTGATTTGGTTTCCTCGCCATGGGTAATATTCAAAGTATCTAACTCGCCCGATTTGAATTTTTCTAGTCCTGTCCATACATCGTAACTGGCAGACAGCGCTGCGACTTTACTATCTTGTTTTTTTGCGGGCAGCAAACTCCAGATATCTTTTATTTTGATAGCCCTGAATTCAAGTTGCAGCCGCTGTTCTTTTAAAAATGATTCAACAAAATAGTTCACCGGTTTAAAAAGCAATTCGGCAGGCGTACCATTTTGAATGATCTTCCCTTTATCCATCAGGCATATACGGTCGCCCAGTTCAAAGGCTTCCTGCACATCATGGGTCACCATAATAATGGTTTTTCTTTTCAGTTCATCCAGCGCTTTAAATTCGGCATGTATTTTTGAACGGGTAACATTATCCAGCGCGCCAAAGGGCTCGTCCATCAGCAAAACCGGCGGATCTGCAACCAATGCCCTTGCCAAACCAACCCTTTGCTGCTGGCCACCACTTAATTCATTGGGGTAAGCTCTTAACTGGTCCTTTGACAGATGCAGTTTTTCTATTAACTCGTTAATACGTTTTTCAGTCCTTTTGCTATCCCATTTTAATAGCTGAGGAACAATGGCAATGTTTTCGGCAACGGTATAATGTGGAAACAAACCATTATTTTGTAATACGTAGCCAATGCCCCGCCGCAATTGCTCAGGCGGTTGCTCCATGATGTTTTTGCCATCTATCAGTATTTTTCCGCCGGTAGGTTCTATCAGCCGGTTAATCATTTTTAAAGTAGTGGTTTTACCGCATCCGCTGGTGCCCAACAGCACCAGGTTTTCGTGTTCCTTAACTACAAATGAAATGCTATTTACCGCTTTAACCTTACCAAAATGTTTGCTTAGCTGTTCAACTGTTATCATTATGCAGCTTTAATCCCCAATTTTCATAAAAAGATTATTCAATGATTCCGAATAGAGTGGATGTGCAAATACACAATAACGGATACGGTCATACGTAATGCTACCCTCCATAGCCATTTGTAGTACCGACATGATCTCGCCACCTTCCTGCCCCAAAACAGCGGCTCCTAATATCTTTTTGGTATCTGCGTCAACAATAGCTTTCATAAACCCGCGCGTATCACCGGTTTCAATAGCCCTTGCTACATGAGCCATGGGCAATTTGGCAACTTTTATATTTAATCCCTGTTTATTAGCCTCCGCTTCAGTTAGCCCGACTCTGCCCAATTGCGGATCGGTAAACATGCAATAAGGAACGGGCCTGTCTTTAGTACTGTAGTTTGTCCCTTCGAAAATGTTACGGTAAACAATGGTATAATCGTTATAAGAGATATGTGTAAACGCAGGGCCGCCTTTTACATCGCCTAGGGCATAAATACCTTTTACATTGGTTTCCAGTTGATCATTCACCTTAATGTATCCTTTATCATCCATTTTTACACCGGTATTTTGAAGGCCCAAAGTATCTGTATTAGGTGATCTGCCAACGGCTACCAGTACGTGCGAACATTTTATCTTGTTCTCTTTTCCGTGAGTTGCTATAGTAGCTGAAATATTCCCTTTAGCCGTCTTTTTAAATTTTATGGCTTGGGTATCGGTCAGCAGCTTAATATCTTCGGCTTCCATAATATTCTTAAGCTCAGCCGAAATATCTTCATCTTCGTGAGCAACTATGCGGGACGATTTTTCTAATACTGTAACCTTACTGCCAAACCGCCTAAACATTTGCCCGAATTCCATGCCGATATAATTGCCACCAATGACCAATAAATGATCAGGCACTTTGTCCAGGTCAAGAATGGTGGTTGATGTCAGATAATCAATATCATTGATGCCTTCAATACCAGGGATAATAGCTTTGCAACCGGTATTAATGAAAAAAAGGCTTGCTTTCAATTCGATCTGGCCGCCAGCTTTCAATTGAACAGTTATAGTTTTATTGCCTGTAAAAGCAGCATCACCAAAAATAAGGTCAAGGTTTTTTGTATCCTCGATCCCTTTCTGTCCTCCGTTGCGAGCTTGTAAAACAATTTTATCCTTACGTTTTTTGATCTGCACCATATCAACTTTGTAACCTTTGATATTTATGCCGAGATCTTTGCTGTTTGCTGCCATATAAGCTGCCTTTGCTGATGCCACCCAGGTTTTGGTTGGCGTGCAGCCATCGTTAACGCAGGTACCACCCACATAACGCCGCTCAATCAAGGCTGTTTTCTTCCCGGCAAGGGCCAGTTTTTTAGCTAAAGGGCCACCGGCCTGTCCGGAGCCGATCACTATCGCATCGTAGGTTTTCATATTAGTCGCTTACTTTTACACCCTTCCAAAAAGCGACGTAGTCTTTGATGTTTTTGGCTGCGTCTTTGGGTTCAGGGTAAAACCAGGCCGCGTCCCTGTTTTCCTGGTTATCCACCTCGAGGGTATAATACGATGCAAGACCCTTCCAGGGACAGGTAGTGTGAGTATTTGATGGTTTTAAATATTCAGACTTTACACTTTCCTTTGGAAAATAATGGTTGTTTTCAACCACAATGGTGTCATTACTTTCAGCAATGACCTGGTTATTCCATATTGCTTTCATAGGTTATTATTGAAATATTAATAGGTGATTTTAAGTTTATAAACGATTGTTGGGACAATTATCCCTTAGTCGGTACGGCTAAAAAACCCTTACAATTATTTGAGGCATATTTAATATAAATGTAAACAATTGGTTAAAGATTAATAATGACTGAGCCTAAAATTTGTTTTTATGACTTGTCTATCACAGTTGACTTATGTACCTGATTATAATTTTTTGAAAATTAATTTTAAAACTTCTTTTAAAGCCCTATCTTTGCCATCCCAAAATAATGGATTTTATGTCGGAAGCGGTTAACGCTGAAGACTAAATGAAAAGGCCCGTTCGTCTAGGGGTTAGGACGTTAGATTTTCATTCTAGAAACAGGGGTTCGATTCCCCTACGGGCTACAAAAAACAA
>JAQBOK010000031.1 GCA_028288085.1 Mucilaginibacter sp. | reverse complement strand
TGACATCTTGTTTCTGTTTTAAATTGTATCAGATTGTTGATGCAAAGTTATCGTGGCGGGTTCCCCTGTCCATTGATGTATGATAAAAAACGTCTTGATATAGATCAAGGTTTCTCTGAAAGGCTATTAAATAAATATGCCTTATCGCCTCGTTTATCCTACCGGTTCGAAGTACTCCATTTCTAATACCTTGACGATATATTTTTGAGTCACCTTAGTTTTTTGCTATAACTGCTGTTGATAGTTTGGCTAATGAGAAAGCGCCAATAGCCATAGCAATGTCGCGTACAGCTACATCTAAATAATTGCCGCTGGCCAATAAGCTTAATGCAATCAATATCAGCAGTTCACGGCGCGTTCCGGCATCGCCGAAAGAAGAAAGCAGGACAAAAAGCGTTTATTTTCATTGGTGTACTTTAGGCCGGTTGATGCGTTGAATAAATTTATAAAATTTAAGCATCACTTCCGTGTCGCTAACCCAATGTAAAAAACCGCTTTAGTAATTTTTCTATCATGAAACTTCATTAAATCCTATTGTTACCTGTAAGGTGTACAGTCCCCACTCAAGTAGGTTAATTTTAATTGTTTTGCAGAATAACCATTTAAGTGCAGACACTTAAATAGCTTAATACTAAAATGATTATTTTTTCTTCAGCGTTTCAGTAATGGCTGCCTTTGCCAGTGGTTCCATCACTTTGTAACCTGCCAGGTTAGGGTGTACTAAACCGTCTTGCGCCAGTTCAACTTTCAACCCGTTCTTGTCATTTCGCATGGCCGACCAGTAGTCTATGTAAGTGAAATGATTTTTGGCGGCGTAAGCTTTAAGCATATCATTGAGCGCTACAATCTTTTCGGCGGGTTCTAAACCTCTATGCCATGAAAAATCTGTTGCGGGCAATACAGAACCGATAATTGGTTTTATGCCGTTTATATTAGCCAGTTCGCACATGGAAACGATGTTGCCGAATATATTTTCAGGAGCAATATAACCTCGGTTTTGGGCAAAGTCGTTAGTACCTGCTTCGATAACTACAGCTAAAGGTTTCAGGTTGATCACATCCTCGCGAAAACGAACAAGCATTTGTGCTGATACCTGGCCACCTATACCGCGGCTGACGTAGTTGTTGTCTTTAAAGTAGGCAGGGTCGATATCACCCCAGTTTTCGGTAATGGAATTACCAATAAATATCACTCGTTTTTCGCCCGGGGCCGGAGGTGCAACTTTGGTGTTCGCATCGCTGTATTTGCTTAGCCAGGCCCAGTCGTTGTGCACCAGGTCGTCATAATATTTTTGTAAAGAGGCCCAGCCTTCGGCAGATTTTTGCGCTGCCGTTTTTTCATTGCTCAGCGGTTTTAACAAGCCCAGGTCATTCATCCAATCGCCCAAACGATCAATCCAGTTATCTGTTGGGATGTTTTGTTTATTCATACCAAAGCCATGGCCACCTTTTGCATAGATATGCAGTTCGGCACTGCGTTTGGCTTTAAACCACTCATGATAAAGGTTGGTGTTTTGCTGTTCGTTGGCATTTAACGGATCATCTGATGCTGCTATAATAAACAATGGCGGGGCATCAACAGGCGCAGGCTTTAATAAACGGTTTGAAATGTATGGATATATGGCACCAATAAAGTCGGGTCGGTTTTTGGCAGTTGCATTGATAGCACTTAATACGGCAACGGTTCCACCAGCTGAGAAGCCGAGTATACCTACCTGGTTGGGTAGAATTTTATAGTCAGCCGCGTGGCTGCGTACATAGGCTATTGCGGCCTGTCCATCGGCAACCGCTAGGGGAACAACTTTCAGTTTATCCATTTCGAAGCCTGTTTGCGCTGCTTTGACGCTAAATTCCTTTGCAGGGTCAGCGCCAAGTGTGTGTTCCAGTCGGTATTTTAATACAAATACGGTGATACCTTTTTTATTTAACCAGGCTGCCTCGTCGGTGCCTTCTTTGTAAAATGATAATGCATGAAAATCACCGCCGGGGCAAATGATCACCGCTGTACCGGTTGCCTGCACAGCAGGGTCGGCAGGGTAAACGGTTAGAGTAGGACGACTAACGTTGTAAACGGCTTTGGTTTTCCAGGCGTTGTCATCGTTTTCGGCGTCGGTCCAGGTCCATTTTTCAGAACCAGGGGCTGCGCCGGGATAAAGCTGTATTACCTTTTGTTGTGCCTTTACCGCTACTGCGCATAATAGAAGGGCGGCTAATGTTAATTTTTTCATGTTTGTTTTATAATGGCTTTCGTGTTTTTTGTTTAGTGCTTTTGTGATCTCACCGCTGTTCGAAGCAGAGAATAACGCTGGCTTTTCATATCAATACGACAGTGTATACTATTTGATAATCAGTTACTTACAAACCAACTGTGGGAAATTTTCAACTTCGGATGATCGTGCCTACAGACTGCATCTACACGCATTCTTTTAAAAACGCCAAACCCTCCAAAAAATTGAGGATTTGTGCCGTTGCACCTACCTGCCCGGCGCGAACTTAACCACCTCCAATAGCAGGCACGAAAACATGAACGCTTACACGGCACTGGAAAGATGAAAATGAACCTATAGCTAAATTGATTTACACAAATATTTCAAAAATAAATCGATTTAGCAATCAAAAATAGTATTTATTTAAAATTATTTACTGAATCGATTTATAAAATTAATCTTAGCTAACCACTTCAAAACCATAAATCAAATCATCATGAAAAGACAGTTACTAAACAGTTGCGTGGCTGTAGGCGATGTAAAAAAGGCGTTAAGTAAAATAACTTTACCTGGGAATAAGAATAAATAAATTGCCACGGTCAGTTTAATTTAAGCGGGACGTATGACAGGGTGGGGGGCCTAACGAAACACCTTTAAGGGCATTTACACGCCTCATATATGGCAATTTCGGCGGACGTTAAGCCCATTTACGTCTATGTTCATTGCACGGTTTAACTGTATTTGCGTAATATTCGTGGCTCTTCGTTGCCTAATGTCGTTGTTGCCGATTACTTCTATATCGAGCCTTCTTAATCCGTGGAGAGGAGTAATCTCCGCCTATAGCGTTTCTAAGCTGGCCCTGAATGGTCTTACTTTAAAAGTAGCACTTGATCTGAAAGATGATAGTATCCTGGTTAATACAGCTACCCCCGGTATAACTGCAACTTATGAGGTTTTGGCTAATTTCGGTGGAAGACCGGTAAGTGAGGGAGCAAAAAGTATTGTCTTTGCCGCAACCTTACCTAAAGGGGGCCCGACAGGTAAATTTTTCAAGGATGGCGAGATAATAGGCTGGTAGTTTTGTACTAAATGTAGTTAGCAGTAATTAATCGTTGGGTGGCGAATCATTCATGAAGCGGTTCGAGAAGTGCCCGGGACGGCGCACAAAGTTTGACATTCACTGCAAAGCCGGAACCGGCGGGGAAAGATTATTTAAAAAATTTCCCCACCGGTCTTTTAGTCAAAATTGATCTCCTTTTTTTCTATTAAAGTATCTTTAAATTTCTCTAATTCAAGTTCTAAAATACCAGTTGGTTTGTTTCCCAAATATTGTTCTATATGATTGATAAAAATGCAGTCATTAGTATAGCTAAAGTCTTTTATTTTTACCTCAACAAACCAGGGAAGAAACATCAAAACTAAAATCAATCGAATGAGACATGTAATCTTCGCAATCAACACGACCTTAGATGGTTGCTGCGACCATACCAAATTCTATCCCGATGAAGAAACGATGGCGTATTTTACCCATCTCACGCGAGATGCTGACACATTCCTCTACGGGCGTAAAACTTATCAATTGATGGTTCCTTATTGGCCCGATGTGGCGAAAAATCATTCTGGGGACAGAAAAGCAGATATTGAATTTGCCCAGGCATTTGACGCCGTCGACAAAATTATTGTTTTCTCACAATCATTAGACAGCCCTGAAGAAGAAAAAACGAGAATTGTTCGTACGAGCCTTCACGACGAAGTACTTAAATTGAAACAAGAACAAGGCAAAAATATTTTAACCGGTGGTATAACCATTCCTTCACAACTTGCAGAGCTTGGTCTGATTGATGAATATCATTTTGTAGTTCACCCGATAGTTGTAGGAGAAGGGAGACGGTTGTTTGAAGGTATCAACCTGCAAGAGAATTTACAATTGAAACTTGTTGAGCCAACGGTTTTTAAGTCGGGGTCCGTTGCGCTTCGCTACCTGAAACAATAACAGCAAAATTTGCGACAAAAGCAGTATTTCTACAGTCCTTGCAGATACATATTTGAAAGTACTCTTCCATCGCTATTCAAGCCGGTGTCACTTGCCAGCTTCATTGTCACCGCATTTATTAAAAATAAAAATGGTGCGTACATTGCACGTTTTGGCGCACCGCAAGTGCTAAAACTGTGATTCTAATCTGGAATCACAGTTTTTTATTTTACCTTCTTTTTCAGAACTGGCATTTCGATGCGATAAAAAGCCATTTTTAGGTTCGCTCCTTAGGTATCCCCAACCTTGTGAAAATAAATTGATATTGTTTTGATATATAAGTAACCGTAACAATTTCGTGGCATTTGAGCTATTTTAAAACAAAACATATGATGTTTACATTAAACATCATATGTTTGCATTGTCAAAGGATCATTTACTTGATCGGAATGGTCAGCAACTTAATTAAATAGATATGAAATCCATTTATGCTATAACGGCAACATCGGTAGGGGGACGCAATGGTCATGTTATTTCCGACTATAATTTAATTGACGCCGATATAGGTCTGCCTGAATCGTTTGGTGGCACAGATGATAAGCATTTAACTCCGGAAGCTTTTCTTGCGGCTGGTTATGCCGCATGTTTTGACAACGCGGTGATACATATTATCAGCAAAGAGAGAGTTAAAACCGGCACTCCCGTGATTACCGCCAAAGTCGACCTGATACAATTGGGCACAGACAGTTTTGGTCTTGCCATTGAACTGGAGGTTGAAATACCGGGCGTGGAACACAAAGCCGCGGTAGAGATTGTTAATAAAGCACACCAGATATGTCCCTTTTCCAATGCGACACGGGGGAATATTGATGTAAAACTGACGGTAAATAAGTGGTCACTTTCAAATCAAATTTTTTAATGATTAACACTAAAAAGTAAAACACATGAAACGATTATCACTACTGCTTTTATCACTGGCCCTGCCATTTTCATTAATGATAGGTTGCGAACAGTCCGGTAGTAAAAACGCAGATCTGCAGGCCCGGGTAGATAGTCTGCAAAATAAACTGGATTCTGCCTATGTACCGGGTACGGGGGCAATTATGAACACTATTGTTCAACCTCACCATCTTAAATTGTGGTTTGCGGGTCAAAACAAAAACTGGGCGCTGGCAGAGTATGAAAGACAGGAATTAATGGGTGGCTTTGAAAAAATTCAAACACTTCATAAGAATAAACCAGCAGCAACCGCGGTGGCAATGATTTTTCCGGCAATGGATGCTATAGAAAAAGCTATCAGGGAAAAAGATGGGAATGCTTTCAAAAGTAATTTTGTTGTGTTAACAAATACTTGCAACACCTGCCACCAGGCATTAAAATATGAATTTAATGTAATAAAGGTGCCGGTGACAAATAGCTTTGACGACCAGCGTTTTTAACGGTATTTAATTTATAACCTATGAAAGCATCTGATTATCATCCACGTTGCAGCGTGTTGTGTAACAATTTAAGGAGAATGGCAACATGTTTAAACAAAACATCTGATGTTTTGTTTAAACATCGTATGTTTGCTTAGTCAAATAATTTAATATGAATACGTCGGAAAAATTGAGTGACCAGGTTACAAACAAGATAAGGTATGACATTGATCAGAATAAATATAAAGCTGGTGAAAAAATACCGGCTGAACCCGAATTGATGAAACTTTATGGCGTAGGCCGCTCCACGATAAGGGAGGCCATCAAAACTCTTGCTATGACAGGGATTTTGAAGGTGCAGCAAGGCTCGGGTACTTTTGTAAATCCCGGCATACGACATGAAACAATTGATCAGCGGTTACGACGGGCCGATTTTGACGATATCAATGCAGTAAGAAAATTACTGGAAGACGAAACAATAAGGCTTGCTGCGAAAAATCATACTGAGAAAGATTTGGAAGAGATGAAACATTGCCTCGAAAATAGAAGGCTGGCAATACGCACCGAGCAACGCCAGGCATGTGTTGATGCTGATATAGCCTTTCACACAGCCATTGCCAGGGCTTCTTCAAACAAAGCGCTCGCTGATCTTTATGAAAGTTTTACTTCAATAATAAGGGACTTCTTCTCCAAAAGAGAAGTTCGGGGAATTAGCGATTTTGCGATGAGTCATCATTTACATGAGCAATTATTTGAAGCAATTAAAAGTAAAAAGGAAAAATCTGCACAGCAGGTACTTAATAAAATAATAGAAAATAACTATTAAAAACAGTTTGCTTATTTGAAATAGTAAATAACAATGAAAAAGATATTACATACCACATTAAAACTATTGCTTGTATTCCTGATATTCATAGGATTACAAGGCAAGGTATTAGTGCGCTATGCCGAAATCTTTAATAAAAACCACAAAAGTGAAATAAATCATCAGGAGAAAGCGCATGTAAAAGCCAGTATTATTCATTGTAAGTTACAATGCTATACACAGCATTTCCAAACGCTGCATGCACCGGCTATTGCGTTTTTATTGACTTTAATAATAGCACCGATAATTACGCGGCTGCTCTATATACCTCTTAAAGAAAAATTTTCCACCGCAGAATCGGTTCGGCTATTACCCCTTAGAGCACCTCCCATTTTTTAATAAGCAGCGCAATCATCATGTGCTCTTAATCCCCATAGCCGGTCTCCGGCTGGATTTCCATAAAATTTTAAAGGCGTGGTCTTTTTATGGCCACCAGGTTAAACATTTAATTTTTTCATCATGAAAACGACGAAAAAGCTGATCATGATCAGTATCATTTCGGTAGTGTGCTTGGACCTGGCATGTTTGTCTGCCGAAGCACAGGGAACTGATAGCGTTTTAACGCTGCAAAAGGCACTAAATATAGCGATGTCCCGGCACGAAATCTTAAAAGCAAAAGATAACTATGCAAAAGCATCAGCCCAGGCTATAACCAGCGCCAAAAGGGACGGTCTGCCTGACCTTGTTGTATCAGCCCAGCAGGCATATGGTACTATAAACGGCTTAAACGGATTGGCCTCCGGCTTGCCCGGGTTAACAACCATCACCGCCGGACCTGTTGCTTCTACACAAAATTGGAATGCTGCTTTCGGAGCATTCTATTCCTCTAATATCAACTGGAATATTTTTTCATTCGGGCTTCAGCGGGCATATGTAGCCGAAGCCAAAGGTTTTTATAACAGGGACGCTGCAGACCTTGAACAGGAGAAATTTCAGCAGCAAGTTAGGGTTGCCGGAGCCTACTTAAACCTTTTGGCAGCGCAACGTCTGCATTATTCCATGGATGTTAATCTGTCGCGGGTTTCTCAGCTCAGGAATGTGATCTTGGTTAGAACAGCGAATGGTTTAAATCCTGGTGTTGACAGTACAATTGCCAATGCCGAACTTTCTAAAGCGCGTATAGCTGTTACAGATGCCATCAATTATGAACAGAGCCAGGCAGCTAACCTTGCGATACAATTAGGGATAAATAATCAATCATTTTCTCTGGATAGTGTTTATATCAACCAATTACCAGCCAGGTTGCCTCAACAACCCTTAAATGATATATCCAATCATCCGGAACTGAGATTTTTGGCCGCAAGAGTAAAAAGCAGTGACCTTACCGCCAATGTCATTTCAAAAACGAGCTTGCCGAAGCTATCGCTTTTCGGCGTGTTGCAGGAAAGGGGGTCGGGTTTCGGGACCGGTTATAATCCCAATGTTTCGGGTAATTATAGTCAAACTTATTTTAATGGTGTTGATCCGGTTAGGGGAAATTATATGGTTGGTATTGGGATCACCTGGAACCTCACCGATCTGACCAGGTCAGCATCACGGGTAAAAAGCCAGCACTACCAGTCTGACGGGCTGACCAATGAATACAATTACCTTGAAAATAACCTCAGTAATCAGTTGAAAGAAGGTAATAAGCAATTAGTCAATGCCCTGGAAAAATATCGCGAGACTCCAATCCAGCTAAAGGCAACCAGCGAGGCTTACGGGCAGAAGACGATTTTATATAGCAACGGTCTTGCAACCATTGTTGATGTAACGCAAGCCTTATACAATTTGAACAGGGCCGAAACAGACAGGGATATTGCCTGTACGGCCGTTTGGCAGTCGCTGTTGTATATGGCAGCCTCGTCTGGTAAATTCAATTTATTCATTAATCAATTTTAAAACAATAGTCATGAACCTGATTCAATTTTCATTACGAAAGCCAATAACGATTATCGTTTTAATCATTGGTGTAGCGTTGATGGGTATTATCGCTATCACGCAGATCAATATTGATATTTTTCCTAATATAAATTTACCTACGATTTATGTTTCGCAGCCCTACGGCGGTATGTCGCCGCAACAAATGGAAGGATTTGTATCCACTAATTACCAAAATCTTTACTTATATGTAAGCGGTATCAAATCCATTCAAACAAATAATATTGAGGGTTTGAGCACGTTAAAGCTCAGCTTTTATGATGGTACCAATATGGCCCAGGCCGCGGCTGAAGTCACCTCGCTTACCAACCGCGCCTTTGCAGAAATGCCGCCCGGAACACAGCCACCTATTATTATCCGTTTTGATGCCTCTACCTTACCGGTTGGCCAGTTAACGATCAGCAGCTCAAAACGCAGTAATAATGAACTGCAGGATTTAGCAAGTCTTTATGTGAGGCCCAACTTTTCAAAAATACCGGGATTAACCTCGCCTCCTCCAATTGGCGGTAATGTGCGTACAGTAGTAGTTAATGTGGACCCTCAACTAATGAGCAGCCACAAGGTAACAGCTGATCAAATTACCAATGCGATAATGGATAATAACCGTATATCTCCGGCTGGTACGGTTAATATAGGCCGTACGGCTTATCTAACTCCCTCAAATACGGTTCTTCAGAAAATAAAGGACTTTGAAAACATACCTTTATTGTACCAGAATGGCGCCACCATATATCTTAAGGATGTTGCGAAAGTAGTAGACGGGGCTGATATTACCAGTGGTTTTGCTTACATCAATGGTAAACGGTCAATTTATATCCCGGTCATCAAAGGTTCAAGCGCCTCCACCTGGTCAGTAGTTCAAAACTTGAAAAAGGCTATCCCGTCCATGCAAAGCCTTTTGCCGGCGGATGTATCCTTAAAGTTTGAATTTGATGAATCCATTTATGTAATTAATGCTGTAAAAAGTCTTGCCAGCGAAGGGGTTTCAGGCGCCATATTGGCCGGCTTAATGGTGCTGATCTTTCTGAGGGACCGCAGGAGCGCCTTTATTGTTATCGTCAACATTCCGCTATCTGTCATCATCGGCACCTTAGTGCTGAAACTTTTCGGGCAGACACTAAATATCATGACGCTGAGTGGTTTGGCATTAGCCATAGGTATTTTGGTGGATGAATCCACGGTTACTATTGAAAACATACACCGGCATATGGAAATGGGTAAAAAGAAAGCCCGCGCCATTGCAGATGCCTGCGAAGAGATCGCTTTGCCAAAACTGCTGATCCTGTTAAGTATCCTGGCAGTTTTTGTTCCGGCATTTTTTATGACGGGAGTGCCCCAGGGCATGTTCCTGCCACTATCCATGGCCGTAGGGTTCTCCATGATCGCAGCATTCCTATTGTCACAAACGCTCGTTCCGATATTATCAAACTGGGTACTAAAAGTTCCTGAACATAAAGATGAATTATCCGAAAAGGAGCGTAAACTAACACGATTTGACAAGTTTAAATCAGGGTGTATACATATAGTAGAATGGATGATGAAACGCAGCCGGCTAAGCGTAGCGTTTTATACCGTTGTGTCCATTTTTATTATTGGGTTATGTGTATCCATTATTGGTAAAGATATCCTGCCTAAACTAAACAGCGGGCAGTTCCAGATCCGCATTCGTGCCCCCGAAGGCTCGAGACTTGAAGAAACGGAAAAAACGATGTTGCAAGCACAGCAGGTAATATACAATACGGTAGGGGGGCAAAAAAACGTGGAGATCATATCTGCCTTTGCGGGACAGCATCCTTCATCTTTTCCAACCCTGCCGGTCATCCTGTTTATGAGCGCCTCTAATGAAATTGTTATGCAGGTCAATCTCAGTGCAAATTATAAGGTGAACATACAAGACGTGAAGGAGAATTTGCGTATCGCGATACATAAAACAATGCCTGATGTGACATTGTCTTTTGAGCCGATAGATCTTACAAGTAAAATTATGAGCCAGGGTTCTTCAACACCCGTGGAAATTGCTGTGATGGGTAAAGATATTAACCAGGACAAGCAATATGCAGATTCATTGATAACGCAATTACAGCAGGTGCCTTTTTTAAGGGATGTACAGTTAAAAGAACAACTGAATAGCCCTGCTATCCATATTAATATTGATCGCGATAAGGTAAAGCAAATGGGCCTGATGATGACGGACGTAAGTAATTGCATTACACAAACTACCTCGTCCAGCCGTTTTACAAATAAGAATTTGTGGCTCGATGAAACAAATGCTAATTCCTATGATGTTCAGGTGGAGGTACCACAAACAAGCGTCGGCAGCCTTGCAGACCTTGCGAGTATCCCTATTTTTAGAGATAGGCCAAGACCTGTACTCGGAGATGTATGCACATTCACTATGGGGACAATTGTGGGTCAGTATGACCGCCAGGGTGCGGGTAGGTTTCTTTCTATAATTGCTAACATCTATAAAAAAGATCTTGGTTCTGCCAGCACTGCGGTAAATAATGCTATAAAGAATGCCGGTAATCCGCCAAGAGGAGTATCTGTTGAGACCAGGGGGTTAACCATCCTGCTGGATCAGACACTCAGCAGTCTGCAATTCGGCCTGATGATCACTATCGTTATTTTGATGCTGATGCTGGCTGCAAATTACCAGTCTTTTCCATTGGGCTTTACAGTGATCACCTGTATCCCTGGGGTTTTGGTCGGCTCATTATTGACATTGCTGGCTACCGGTTCAAGCCTTAACCTGCAATCGTATATGGGCATTATCATGTCAGTGGGAGTTTCTGTCTCCAATGCCATTTTATTGATAACCAATGCGGAACACATCAGGTTAACGGGAAAGAGCGCCAGGGAATCAGCTATTGCGGCCATGGAACTCCGGTTAAGGCCCATATTGATGACAACCATTGCCATGATTGCCGGAATGATCCCGATGGCCTCAGGTTTAGGGGAAGCAGGCGACCAGACAGCTCCATTGGGACGGGCTGTGATTGGAGGCCTGATCCTATCAACCTTCGTATCCTTATTTATTCTCCCGGTTATTTTTTACCTGATCAGATGTAATGCCCCGGTTCACGCAGTGTCATTGGATCCTGATGATCAGCAAAGTATTTATTACGACCCTCAAAAAGCATTAACAGAATAATTCAAAAAATATTAATCATGAAAACATATCATTTTATTTTATGCCTGCTAACCGCCGGTTTGCTGGCATCCTGCCAAGGTAAACAACGGACGCCTGCTGTTACTCAATCAAACAGCGTCCCGACTTTTACGCTGAAAGAAGGGACACTTAATACAACGATGAGCATTCCGGGAATACTCCAGCCTTATCAAACTGTTGACCTGTATGCCAAAGAAAATGGCTTTGTAAAAACCATGACTGTTGACGTTGGAAGCCTGGTTCATAAAGGACAATTACTTATGACGCTTGATGCGCCGGAAATGACAGCGGCTCTTAAGCAAAGCCAGGAGGACCTGCACTCTAAAGAGGCTATTTATAGGGGCAGCAAAGCCAATTACGATCGCTTGCTAAAAACAAGCAGGACGCCGGGAACCATATCACCCAATGACCTGGATATGGCCCATGCCAAAATGAGTGCCGACAGTTCATCCCTGCTTGCCGCAAGATCGGCTTATCAGCTATCATCAGATTTGAAAGATTACCTGGAGGTAAGGGCACCTTTTGATGGTGTGATCAGTTCGCGCAATGTTTACAATGGCGCTTATGTGACTCCGTCAGACAAAAGCGCCAATAAACCAATGCTTACGCTTCAGGAACAGGCCAAACTACGACTTGTAGTTGATGTCCCCGAGGCAGCAACCAGTTATTTTGCGAATAAGGATACTGTTCATTTTACGGTAAAAACCATTCCGGGAAAACAATTTGTAGCATTGGTTAATCGTATGGCTGGAAGTTTGGATAGTCAATTACGGTCAGAGCAGATGCAAATGGATATACCTAATAAAAGCAAGGAATTGCTGCCGGGTATGTTCGCACAGGTGACGTTGCAGCTGACTAATACTAAAAAAACATTTGTGGTACCTCAAAGCGCAGTTGCTCAAAACTCCCAGCGAATATTCGTGATCCGGGTTGTAAACTATAAAACCCAATGGGTAGACATAAAAAAAGGAAGGGAGACTACAGATAGCCTGGAGGTTTATGGGGCTTTAAAAACCGGTGATCTGCTTATTGGCCATGCCACTGATGAAATAAAAAATGGCGTTATGGTAAATGCTTTAGAAAACCCAAAAAAATGAATATGCAAGATAGCTTTGCAACTTTTTTAGACGCAGGCCCTTTTGTCATGAATGTTGTCTGACGTTTGTTTTAAGCTATTCAACCGGCTAATTTCCCTAAATCATCCCTAAAATGGTTTAAGAAACACCCAGGCGGACGCACCGTAAGTGGGTAAAACCGCGATTCTGATTCAGAATCGTGGTTTTTCATTTTGTGGTTTTTTTGCAATCTGTATTTTGGAGCGTTTTAGGCAGGTTTTTGGTTCGAGCATACCTAGGTAAAGTGTTTATTTCATATAGTTAGTCTACTTCTGTTCATGAAGAATGAGTAATTGGTATCAGACAGCACCGCTAAGTCTTAATGGTAGCGTTTTGCTGCGGTTTACCGGGAGTTCCTTGCCGTGCATTTGTAAGCTAATTTTTCAATTCTAAAACCCACATCTGCATAGCCGGTATGGTTGCCTTAAGTGATGTGTTGAGTACTTCGCCGCTGATTACATTGCTGGCTTTTGTAAAGCTGGTTGTCCTTTCCACATATTCTTTAAAATCGATCTGACGTTCCTTCTTGTCCGTATTCATAATGCACATAATGGTTTGATGTTTATCATATCTGAAATAAACGTACAGGCCGCCTACAGGTATATAATGCATCATTTTTCCGGTTTTCAAGGCTGAAGAGCTTT
>JAQBOK010000022.1 GCA_028288085.1 Mucilaginibacter sp. | reverse complement strand
AATGCAACAGGGCTTACTAATGCAAGTGTTGATTCAGTTGCTTACAATTCAAAGTGGGTGGTTGTTTCATCACCCTTCGGCAGCAATTCGCCGCCGCAGGGAATTGTGCCGCCTGCTACAAAAGCGGCTAACATGGGCCCAAGCAAGTTTGGCCCGGGTGTATTAAAAACCCCAACTGCAGGAGCCAATTTATTATCATCGGCTGAAGCTTTATTTTTACAAGCTGAAGGTGTCGCACGCGGATATATAGTAACGGGAGATGCTGCGGCTCTTTATAATGCTGGTATTGCAGCTTCATTTACTGATGATTTGGTTGCCAGCCCTGCATCAGCAGCGGCTACTTATGCAGCACAACCTTCAGTAGCTTATCCAGTAGGCGGAGCATTAAATGCACAAATCAAAGCTATCATCGTTCAAAAATGGGCTGCTTTGAACCTTTATGGTGCATTTGAGGCATTTAATGAGTATCGCAGAACTGGTTATCCTGATAATATTCCATTGTCAGTTTATTCCGGCGCTAACGCTCCAAACCAAATAACCCGCATTCCTTATCCGTTTATTGAATATTCAACAAACGCGGCTAACGTTGCAGCACAGGGTACAATTGGTATATTTACTTCACAGATATTCTGGGCTAAAAAACCATAATAACATTTAATTTTAAAGAAAATGAAAACAAAATATATAAAAGGAATTATGGCGCTAAGTATTACAGCGCTGTTATTCAGTTCATGTCTGAAGGATCCCGGCCATGTTTTTAATCCGGAGATTACGTCACCTAATGTAGCTCAATTCTTCAATGCGGGCTTACAGAACTTTAGTACAGATGCGATAACGTCATCTGATACAACAACATTCGCCGTAGGGGTTACTTTATCTACTCCTCCAACAACTCCAACAACAGTGACTTTAGCTGTTGATAATTCACTAATCGCAACCTATAATGCGGCTAACTCCGGAATCGTGTATCTGCCAATACCGGCTGCTGCATATAAATTAGCTACCAGTGTAACTATACCTGCTGGTAAGAATTCAGTTACGACTACAGTGATTATTGACAGGGCCCAATTAGATCCGGCAGGAAGCTACATGTTACCGGTTAAGCTTGTAGGCGCGTCACCTAGTATCCCTATCGCCGCTAATCTAAACACCCATTATTTTCACATAATTGGTAATGATTTTGCGGGAACGTATACTTACGATTTCAGAAGATGGCAAAATGGTACAGGCCCGGGTGCTGGTATAATACCTTCTCTGTCAAGTGCGGGTGCGCCAGTAGATATTACAGATCTTGGTGAAACCGTTACGATCTATCCTGTTTCGCCGGTAGAGTTCCAAATGGTAACAGAGTATAATGGTCAGGGCGTAAATTATGACGTTACTTTTACCAGAACAGTTAATGGAAGCACTGTAACTTATACCGATTGGAAAGTGTCTTTCCTTCCAGGTGATTTAGCAAAATGGGCTGCTGCTGCTAGTCCGATAACAAATTTTGTTCCTCCAGCATTTACTATACCTCCTCCAGCAACGAATTCAGATCCTAAGAAATTTGAATTAAATTTTGCTTCTGGCGGATCGGCCCCTGGCAGGTATATTGATGATACTTATACAAAAAAATAATATTATTGCATTTTGAAAAAAGGAGGCGCCAACAGGTGCCTCTTTTTTTTTAAAATATAATCTGTTATCGTCATAAAGAATTTACAATGGATATGGTACTATTTAATTAAAATGTATGATTTTTATTACTTAAAAAATAATCTTGAATTGTATTTTATCTATTCTATGAAAAGAATAACACTCTTATGTGGGCTTGCTTTAATAAGCTCTTTTGCTTTTGCTCAAACAATTGCTGTAAATGGTACAATTGCTGATCAGCAGGGGAAGCCTGTCCCCTTTGCATTCATTAAAGACGCTCGACATAACTATGCTACCCTTTCTGATCTAAACGGCACCTTTAATCTGAAGGTGGATACTGCCGACAGGCTTATAATATCTGCCAAAAACTTTATGGGAATGGTGGTAAAGATTGTCGATCCGAAAGACGTAAGTATTACAATGAAAAATGATGTAGCCACAGGCACCAAATCAGCGGGTTCAGGTGAGGCCTTTAAAGAAAAAAGCAGCACGGAAGGCATGACCCATGGAACATCCAGTGGTTATATTGCTCATGAAAATACGGTGCATGGGAGTCGCTATCTTTTTGAGGATTGGGTACACGGTTATGCAATAACAACAGACGATTCAATCAAACAAAATAATAATTACCTGTTCAATTATGGTAAAATGGACGGTACTTTAGTATTTACAGATGATGGTAAAACAATGCAAACGATTAACAGGCATTCAATAAAGATGTTTACTTTATTTGATGATCAGGGACAACCCTATGTCTTTGAAAACGTTCCTGCAATTGACCCTATCCATTTTATGCAGGTACTGGCTACCGGCAGCAAGTATAAGATCTATAAACAACTTGGAACAAAGTATATTCCGAATAATTACGTTAGTAACGGAATGACCTCGAGCGGTAATAATTATGATGAATTTAAAGATGAAAGCGTTTATTATGCCGTAAAAATGCCGGAGGGAACAATCCAGAAATTCTCACTTAAAAGAAAAGGAATTAAAACAGCCTTTGCTGCCGATATTGCTAAAGTGAATAAATTTGAGTCAGCACATGACTCAGATGAAATTGACGATAAATATTTAAAAGCTTTAGGCGATTATATCAATGAATAAGGCCGAGGCATCGGCAATATTAACATCATCTGCCACCGATGGAGATAAAGTGAAAACCTTTACACTGAAACACACCAATGATGAGATTTATCAAGTTTTCTAAAAATTTGCGCTACGACTTGGCCCAGTAATCAAGCCACTTTAATTGAAATTATTATCGGTTAGCAATGCAGGTTGATTTTTATTAACCCGCATTGCTAATTTTTTTTATCTGAACTATATTTATTAAAGCAAGAAAGAACGCCGAATTTTTTATACTGTTTTAGTGTGTAAATATTTTCACCCCCATTTTCTTTTTTCTATAAAACAGGCAACCAATGCAAGTTTGATTCCGTAATTGATTAAAAATATTGACAAACGCTGAAACAGAAACGCTAAGCTAATTGTTAATTACTTTATTAATCTATATTATATATTTCTTTTACGGTTATATTAATATCAGAAATTGGCGTAATAATAAAATTTGACTCAAAAAAACTATTTGATTTATAATTTATTTGCTTTTGTGTTGATAATATAATATTGCAACTCCTAATTAAGTCTTAAACACATTTTAACTTGTTCGTGAAGGAATTAATTGTAAGTGCCTAATGCTTACCGCGTAACGAATTTCTTTTTTAAACGACATGCGTTAATGAAAAATGCCGGATCTGCCTTTATGGGCCGGATATTTATTTAATAACTTATTAATCAACTTTTACTATGTACAATTAAACAGGCCCTTGCAATAAGTAGTTTGTTTAAATTTTAATAGCATAGATTTTTATTGTTTAATTAACTATTAACTAATTTATTATTGACAAAATGAAAAAACTCTTACTATTAAGTTTGTGTTTCATTGTGTTATGCGTAACACAAGTGTTTGCACAAAACAGTACCATTACAGGTACTGTAAGGGGTAAAGATGATGGGATGCCCCTTCCCAGTGTATCTGTCAAGGTCAAGGGAAGCACCTCTGGTGTACAAACCAATATAAACGGCCAATATTCTATAAGTGCCCCCGCGGGTTCAACCTTAGTGTTCTCATTTATCGGTTACTCACCCCAGGAGTTAAGCCCGGGCACAACAAATGTTTTAAATGTAACACTGGAAGCGTCAAGCAAGGAATTGACAGAAGTGGTTGTAACGGGGTATCAAACCAAAACCCGCGTAAATGTTTCTTCATCAATTTCTACAGTTACCGGCAAAGAGATAGCAGATAAGCCAATTCCGGGGATAGACAATTTACTGCAGGGCAAAGCAGCCGGTGTGCAGATCACTACAGAAAATGGGCGCCCGGGCGCTAATGCTTTTATCAGAATACGCGGTACCGGTTCTGTAAATGCCGGTCAACAGCCGCTTTTGGTAGTTGATGGTGTACAGATCCCCGATAATACGGCCCCTGAATTTTATAATACATTAAACGCCAATGATGTATTGAGCGTAAACGTTCTGAAGGATGCTGCAGCTGCAGCCTTGTATGGGGCCCGCGGTTCAAACGGCGTAGTACTGATAACTACAAAAACAGGTGCCGAGTCTGACAGTCATATTACCTATAGTTTCCAATATGGTACAAACAAGAAAATACCTGACAATTTTAAAATGATGAGCGCTGCTCAAAAATTGCAATATGAATATGATCTGGATTACCAGGGAAACAGCGATTTAATAAATTATTTAACGGCTCATAACTTGCCCACTGATAGTAAACTGCTTACAACCGATCAACTGCATACAGCCTGGAACAGCCTGATAGCCCAATCACATAATTGGGAGGATGATATATTGCATAGCGGTAAAATAATGCAACACCAGGTAACTATAGGTGGGCATGAAAACAAAACCAATTACTACGTTTCTTTTGAAAAATATGACGAAGACGGTATTGTGGTAGGTTCAAACTTACACAGATATACTGGTAAAGTAAATTTGAGCGCTGATATTAAGCCTTGGTTAACCTTAACAAACAATGCAAGCTTGGGCCAGCGAAACACAAATGAAGTGAGAGATTTGTACAACGCTCAAAACCCTTTTTATGCAATGTATGCTTATAACCCGTATGAAAAGGTTTTTAATGCAGACGGCAGCTATAATTTAACCAGCCAGGGTTTCCCAATCCTGGAAGCATTAAAAAATAACCCCGAAAACACTAAGTTCCTTAGCGGTTATAATAGTACTACACTTGACCTGCATCCCATAAAGGGATTACATGTATCCAGTCAGATCGGTTTAACCCTGAATGATTACATGAGGGCTTACTACATAAAACCAGGTTCAATACTTGATGGGTATATAGGAGATCCGGCGGCACCCGGCGAGAAAACAGATAATGGCTCACGCGAATTTAACTATGATTGGGTAAACAAGGCCACCTACCAATTTGATGTTGGCAGCGATCATCACTTTAACGTTCTTGGTGTGCAGGAGTTTCAAAAAGATCAGTTTACCAGCTACTCATTAAGCAGTAAAGGTTATCCTGATCCTAATCTGAGCACTCAAAATAATTCGGCAGCCAATACAGGTAATAATAGTACAACGCTATCGATTTATACCATAGTATCATTATTGGGCGAGGCTGATTATAATTATAAAGGCAAATATTTCGCAACAGGAAGTATCAGGCGGGACGGTTCATCAAGGTTTGGCGCCAATAACCGGTATGGTAATTTTTATGCAGCCAGCCTTGGGTGGTTAATTACTTCAGAAGATTTTATGAAGGACCTAACCTGGCTAAATGTATTAAAGTTACGCGGCTCAATAGGCAACACGGGTAACTTTAGTGGCATAAATAATTACCAGTCATTAGGATTAAACGGTTTTGGAAAATACAATGGCCAGTCTGCAAGTTTTCCTACACAACTTCCAAACCCCGACCTGACGTGGGAAAAGAAACTGAAACGCGACATAGGATTTGATTTTGAAATATTACAAGGCCGTATCAGCGGTGCGTTTGAGTATTATAATGAACTTACTACATCGTTATTATTCCAATTGCCTGTATCACAAACAACCGGTTTTTCAGCGATATATAAAAATGTGGGAGCATTATATAACAGGGGTATAGATGCAAGTATAAATGCGGATATCATCAGGGACCAAAAATCTGGCTTAAAGTGGAGCGTTTATGGCAATATCAACTTTAATCAAAACAAGGTTACCCAACTTTATGGTGGTGCAAGTGAAATTGTTAACCCTAATAGTGGTATAGATGTAATTAAACCAGGTTATCCTATCTATACTTATAAATTGGTTAGGTATGCCGGTGTAAACCCGCAAACCGGTGCTGCGCAATACTATGATAAGAATGGCGCTATTACGGAAACCTATTCCAGCAGCGATGAGGTAGTACTAAAAGGTAAAAGCCCTAATCCCAAATTCTATGGTGGTTTCGGTACCGATGTAACCTATAAAGGATTTGAACTGTCAGCCGACTTTACTTATTCTTACGGTGGCTGGACCTATAATAACAACATGCAGATATTAGATTCATGGGGCGACGGCGTTTTTGGTGGCCAATCAACCCTTGCCTTAAATTACTGGAAAAAGCCAGGTGACGTAAATGTTTTACCAAAACCCGATCAAAACAGTGGTTCACAGGCGGAGGTGCTGGATTATTATCTGCAAAAAGACAACTACATCAGGTTCAAAAATCTGACACTGGCTTACACTGTTCCTAAGAATATTTCACAACGATTTAAAGTAGCATCGCTTCGGGTTTTTGTAACGGGCGAAAACTTGCTGACCATTAATCCTAAGCATTTCTTTGGCGATCCGGAAGTGGGCGTTGGTAGTGCAGAAGGTAACCTGGTAATACCAGGTGAATCCACCCTTTTTAGTTATCCAAATACACGCCAGTTCACATTAGGTGTTAATGTAACTTTTTAAACAGACGCTTAAAATAAAGGAATCGAAAAATGAAAAAGATATATATATATACATCAATAATGCTGCTTACGCTGGCAGGATGTAAAAAGGAATTGATACAGAACCCAAGCAATGCTGTAAATACAAACAATGCCTATGTTACTGAGGCTGATTTTACAAATGCTGTGCTGGGAGCTTATTCAGCAATGATATTTGTTACCCAGGGTACTGTTACAACTACTACTTATTATGGCGGCCAGGACGGCGGCTCAATGGCTACCACGCCCGATGTATTATCAGATAATGTAGTGTTGAACCAGCAGGGGCGGAAATCTGAACAGGACTTTTTTAACTTTAAATATACAGGCAATAATACCTGGAATTTGTGGCAAAATGCCTATAGCGTTATTGGGCGTGCCAATAATATTATTACCAATATTGGTCACTTAAAAGATGGTACTTTTAAAAATAATATTTTGGGCGAAGCGCTTGCAATAAGGGCTCTGGCACATTTTGACCTGTTAAGGGTATATGCAAAATCATATACATCAGCTTCAGCTACCGATCCAGGTGTACCTTATGTAACGTCAGTTGATCCGTCTTTGCTGCCTTCCCGTACGCCGGATAAAACGGCTTATGACATGGTGGTTGCTGATTTGGTACAAGCCCAGGGTGTAATTGGTGCCGACAATGGAGCTGGTAGAATGAATAAGCCGGCTGTTGAAGGAATATTATCAAGAGTATATTTGTATCGGGGCGAATGGCAAAATTGTGTTACCGCGGCAACTGCCTCAATTACTGATGCAACAGCTACAGGCCATCAGCTTGCATCAACTGATAATTTTGGTAATATATGGATAGATGCAGATAATCTTACATCCACAGAAGTATTGTTCAGGGTTATCATCACAGATCAGGATAATGATCCAATTGGGGTGGGATATGAGCAGGCAAGCCCTAATGGTGTTAAACCAGAATACAGTGTTGATTTTGGCCTTTACACATTATATACCAATAACGATGTACGTAAGGCGGCTTATATAGATACGTCTACCTTCAATGGAATTTTATACAATTATGTAAAAAAATATTTTGGAAGAGCAACGGGTAATGCCAACGTGGTTGATTATAAGGTAATAAGGCTGGGCGAAGTTTACCTTAATCGCGCTGAGGCCTATTATAATTTAGCCAATCAAGCTGCCGCACGTACAGATCTAAATACATTGCGCAGTAATCGATACACCGGCTTTGTACCAGGAGCCGAAACAGGCACGACACTTTATACTGCCATATTGTTGCAGAGAAGATTGGAACTGGCATTTGAAGGGTCCAGGTTTTTTGATATCAAAAGGCTCAACCTGCCGTTAGAGCGTTCGTCGTTTGGTGACAACGGTGATGGTAAAGGCACCCCTGCAAGTGTAAAGACGGTTCCGGCAACCAGCAATCTCTTTCAGCTGCCCATCCCGATATACGAAATCAATGTTAACAAAAACGTGACGCAAAACCCGGGATATTAATACGGGGTAATAATAAAACAGAAGACCACGGCAATTTTGCCGTGGTCTTCTGTTTTCAATATATTCTGTTATTTCTTATCTACGCTATATTTACCCGGCCCCAAAAAAAGTAGCCCGGCAAACATTACAGCATCTTCAATGGCATGAGCGGCGCCATCAAGCCCTTCTCCCTTGCCAAAATGAGAAAGCGCTGCCACTACAAGGGTAATTACTAATAGTAAGCATATTGGCCTGAAAGCGAGTCCGAGAATAAGTAAAAAGCCACCAAAAGTTTCAACTGATGCGCACAATAATCCCCATACTACCGGCCAGAAATGAATTCCTGCATATTTTGTGGTGCTACCCAGTTCTTCCCACCTTTTTACGCCACCTCCCAGTAACGGGAAGCCGTGGTAAATAAACATTACACCCAAACCCACACGTACAATTAATAATCCAAAGTTTTTATAGTTTCCTAAGTTTCCAAAAAGTGCCATGTTTATAATTAATTATAGAATATTGATCTCAAATTTAGTAATGAGTTTGATGGAATAACACGTTATTTAACGCCATCAATTTTAACATACTTTGCTGTTACATGCTCCTGGTTTATGGATAAATTTAAAGCTTTTCCAAATACCAGGGACTGATTGTCCGGTATATGCCCTGCCGGGAAATCAAAGCATACCGGGTAGTTATAATCCTTTACTACTTCCATAATAATCTCGGACACGGTTTGCCCAAAGGGGATATCATTGTCCTTAACTTCGGTAAAGCCCCCAATCATCAGGCCGGCAAGATTCTTCAATTTTCCGGCACGATCAAGGGTTCTTATCATTCTGTCTATAGAATAAAGGTATTCCCCTACATCCTCAATAAACAATATTTTACCGTCATAATTATAATCCGACACCGAGTGGAGAATTGCGGCCAGTAAACTTAAATTTCCACCTACTATAACGCCCGTAGCGTTGCCGCTGCGGTTTAGCGCATGCGAGGTAAATGAATAGTCAATATCCTCGCCAAATAAGGCTTTCCTCAAAGTTTCTAATGAATAGGCTGAAGCGTCGGGAATATTAACAGGCATTTGTCCATGTATAGTTTGCGCGCCGTAATTAGCAAATAAATGCGCGTGAAGCACAGTAATATCGCTAAAACCGATCAGCCATTTAGGGTATGCAGCAAAGCGGCTGAAGTCAACATGATCAATTATACGAATAGTGCCATACCCGCCGCGGGCAGCTATAATAGCTTTTATGGTATCGTCATCAATAAATCGTTGCAGATCGTGCGCCCGCAATTTATCATCACCGGCAAATTGATGATACGAAGCCTCTATAGTTTCGCCCAAAACCACCTCCAGGCCCCACGATTGTAAAAGCGCAATAGCATCATCCATTGGCTTGGGCAGTTTTTTGGCAGGGCAGGTGATAGCGATCTTGTCACCTTTTTTTAGAAATGGAGGGTTTGTGCTCATATTGAATTATCTTTGCCAAATTATTAATAAGGATGCATATTTAATGTCACAACTTAATAAATTTAAACGATACACTATTACCTCGGCATTGCCTTATGCTAACGGGCCCCTGCATATAGGGCACCTGGCCGGGGCTTATTTGCCAGCCGATATTTTTGTACGATACCTGAGGCTCAAAAAGCAAGATGTAGTTTACATTTGCGGCTCTGATGAGCATGGCGCAGCCATTACTATTAAGGCTAAAAAGGAAGGTACTACCCCACAAGCCATTATTGATAAATACCATAACCAGATAAAGCAGAGTTTTGAAGAATTTGGCATTGCATTCGATATCTATCATCGTACTTCATCGCCTATCCATCATGATCTTTCCCAGGAGTTTTTTTTAAACCTGTATGAAAAAGAGGAGTTTATTGAGAAATACTCCGAACAATATTTTGATGAAGATTTTCAGCAGTTTTTAGCAGACCGTTACATTACCGGCACTTGCCCCAACTGCAATTACCCCAGTGCTTATGGCGACCAATGCGAAAACTGTGGTACATCACTAAATCCTACTGATCTTATTAACCCCATATCAACATTAAGCGGCAAACCACCGATTTTAAAGGCAACTAAACATTGGTATTTGCCTTTAGATAAATATCAGCCCTGGTTAGAAAAATGGATAGATACCAAAGAGGGCGAATGGAAAGTGAATGTGTTTGGTCAATGCAAATCATGGCTTAAATCGGGTTTACAGCCGCGATCAATGACCCGCGACCTGGATTGGGGCATTGATGTTCCGTTGGAAGAAGCCAAAGGCAAAAAGCTTTACGTTTGGATGGATGCACCTATCGGGTACATTTCGGCAACCAAACAATGGGCGCTGGATCATGGGAAAGACTGGAAATTGTACTGGAAAAAGCAGGAAAAAGAGGAGGATGAAACCTGCCTTATCCACTTTATAGGTAAGGATAACATTGTATTTCATTGTATTATATTCCCCGCTATTTTGCACGCGCACGGAGAATATGTGCTGCCGCAGAATGTACCGGCAAATGAGTTTTTAAATTTGGAGGGCGATAAGCTTTCTACCTCGCGGAACCATGCGGTTTGGCTGCACGAGTACTTGGAAGAGTTTCCGGGTAAGCAGGACGAACTGCGTTATGTGCTTACCTCAATACTGCCCGAAACCAGCGACAGCGAGTTTACCTGGAAAGATTACCAGGCCAGGGTAAATAATGAACTGGTAGCCATTTTAGGCAACTTTGTGAATCGGGTAATGATACTAATGCACAAGTTTTATGACGGTAAAGTGGAAAGCGCTTTCGACAAAATTGCCTTAAATGATGACGACATAAATGCCGACCTGGGCCGGTTTTATGATGAACTGGAGCGCAGTTTGGAAACTTACAAATTTAGGCAGGGTTTGCAAACGGTAATGGAAATAGCCCGTTTAGGCAACCGTTATCTTACCGAAAAAGAGCCCTGGAAAACCATCAAAACAGACCCTGAAGATGCCAAATTGGCGCTGCATAACTGCCTGGTGCTCATAGGGCACATGGCCGCTTGTCTGCAACCCTTTTTACCAAACACCTCAAAGAAAATATTAGGTATGCTTAACTGGCCCACCAACCATATTGGCTTTGACGAAAAGGTTGTTTTCAGCAACGGGCATCAGTTAAATCCGTCATCCTTATTATTTGAAAAGGTGGAAGACGATATAATAGACACGCAAATTGCAAAACTGGAAGCTAAAAAACAGGCAGCTTTGCCGGTACAAAACACGGAGGTATTAGCCGCGAAAGAGAATATCAATTACGAGGCCTTTGCCACAATGGATATCCGTTTAGGCACTATTATAACTGCCGAAAAGGTGGCTAAAACCAAGAAACTGCTTAAGTTGACGATTAATACTGGTATTGACGAACGCACCGTAGTATCGGGTATTGCGGAGCATTATGAGCCGGAAGCGATAATAGGGAAAAAAGTGAGCATACTGGTTAACCTGGAACCCCGCGAAATAAAAGGGATCATGTCGCAGGGAATGATCCTGATGGCCG
>JAQBOK010000020.1 GCA_028288085.1 Mucilaginibacter sp. | reverse complement strand
TCATGGCATTGCGGGAGCAACCACTACCACGGATCAATTAAACGCAGACATTATTACCAATGCTTATTATTATTAAATAGCAATAATATCCCGGTTTCAAAAAAGCGAATGACAATATGTTGTTCGCTTTTTTTGTTGGCAAATTATAGAATAACCATTATAAGTTTTATTTGACTGCTAATCATATAGAAAAAAACAAGCAGAACTTGTATCCCGCAAAAAAATAGTGAATGCTGCAGGGGGCAATATTACCCTTGAAAGTATACCTGGAAAAGGTAGTAAGCTTATAATATACTTAAAAGCCGAACAGCTACATTCTACTGCTAATGCTTCTTTAAACTAAGTGATATTTATTCAAATTGGATTAATCATAATACAATGGTAGGCCAGCCTCGCGCCTACCTGCCATTGCCTAATAATTAATTTAAACTATAGTATACAACATAATATTAACCAAATAGTTTCATTTTACCTTCAAACTATGCTTTAATGGCATTCTGGCGAGGTTATTAATCACGATGACAAATAATCATTTTTCTGTTTTGTTTATATCCCGGTTTCTTTCCCCGTCAAGCTGAAAAAGCCGGAATTTTCATTTTTCGTCTCTGATCATGTCACGTAAATTATTCGCTAACAACTTCCATAAAACTTGTGGGGCCACCAAGTTTTCATTTCGATAAAACCATGTCATATTGATAGTATTTATGGGGAATGACAAATAATCACACCCTCCCAATTAATTAAAATAACAGCTTTATCGGGCATATGATGTCCGGACTATTCATCTTTTTTAGTCAATATTATTTTTATCGGACTTCTATTAAAAGCGAGGTTGGGTTCTCATTTTGGTAAAACAACAAGATCAAAACGATAGTATTTGTAAAAAATGCAGTCATTTTTAACAAATGACATATGGTGTAAACACTACAATATCAGACATTTAGATGAACTATTTCCGATACGTTCCGTACAATTGGCAGCAAAATTGCTCATAACTGTTGATCTTAAATAATTTATATGACAACAATTTATTTAGTACTTAAAATAAGTGCTTTGTTACTGATTATAGTACTGCCGTTGGTTGGCCCAAAGAAAAAGAAAAACAAAACGATAGTCCCGACAGAACTTAGTGAATGGGCTATAGACGAAAATGGTTTGGTTAACTACATTAAAGTCGAGCCAGATCATCACACGGTAAAATAAGTTTACCCAAAACATCCTCTTTTATCAAAAAAGTCTCTGAGCAACAGGGGCTTTTTTAATGAATATTGTTCCTGGAGGATTAACCCCATACTAACTCATTGTCTTCTCTTCTTTTCTGTATTCTTTCCTGATCGCTTCTGTTACATCAGCATTGCGAATGTATTGATCGCCGCGTGACACAGATTGCAGCGCAGCATAATGAATAATGTTCAATATGGCAGCCCCGTTCAATTCATACTTATCGGCTATCTCCTTTAAATTCATAGTAGGTTCAGGAGGATATGAAGCCGGGAAAGCTTTTTCCCACAATTTTAAACGCTCGGCCGGATTAGGGGGAGAGAAATGAATAATGGTATGAAACCGCCGGAGGAACGCATCGTCCATATTGCTTTTTATATTAGAGGCCAGTATCAGCAAGCCGGGATAATCCTCAATACGCTGTAACAGGTAGCTCACTTCCTGGTTGGCATACCTGTCATGCGAGTTTTGCACACTGGTACGCTTCCCGAAAAGTGCATCGGCCTCATCAAAAAACAATACCCAGTTTTTGTTTTCGGCCCTTGTAAAAACTTTTTCAAGATTTTTTTCAGTCTCCCCAATGTATTTGCTTACAACCTGCGAAAGATCTATACGATACACATCCTTTTTTAAATGATTGCCGAGCAAAGTTGCCGTTAATGTTTTACCGGTGCCCGAAGGGCCATGAAACAATGCCCGGTAACCGGGTTTTATTTTCCGCTTCATCACCTCATCCTGCATCAGGGTGTTATTGTGCTCAACCCATATTATAATATCATTCAATTGGGTTTGAGTATAATTATTCAATACAAGGTCGTCCCACGTCATGGCCGTAATTACCTTTTTAGCAGGAAAATCGGGGCTAAACTTAGGTGTGGATTCTTCCCCGGTTACCATACGGCTTATCCATTCCTGGTCGAGCATCAAACGGCCGCTCATTAAAGGCTCGCCGTCCTTTACTGCTTCAAGAGAAAGGATACTTTGTTTTATCAATACTCCATCAGTAAGCAACTGCTGAACGTTCATGCGTTTTACGATATCACCACCCGCAAGAATAAATTGCGCTGTTTCGCCAGTGGGCAATAATCCACGGTGATTACTGCCGCGCACACCGCCAAATTCAGGAAAATCGCCTCCCTGTGGCATGGCTTCTTTAATTATCTCATCATAAAAATTAGGATGTATATGTGGAATATAAGCAATTAAAAAAAGCATACATTGATCGGGCGACAACTCAATATCATATTTTATAAATTCTCTTTGTGTATCATCAATAAATGCTGATAAATCCCATGCTCCATTCTCTTCCTTACGTATAAGGCTTAAAAGGTAATTGGCAAAAGACTGAATATGGACCTGAATGTTTTGGAGCATTATATTACAAGATTTATATTATAAATGATGTAGATTTAATTATCGGTTTTTTATAATTAAATGGTTAGGGCAACTTGCTAAACCATTTTAGAAAGCTTTCCGCATCTTTACCGCCGCCTAAAGCTGTTTTTTGCCCGGCAGTCATGTGATAATCCGTTCGAATGATTTGAAGAAATTTGGTTTCAAACATGGCTATGCTCATCCTAAAAACAGTATCAATTGGGACTACCGATATAGCTTGGGGCGCTGTTCGCCATATCCTATCAAGCACGGGCCTGTATTTGGTTTTGTCTGACAGCCCTACATACAGAAAACCAACATATACCAATTCGTTAGCACCCTTAGGGCCCCTCAAAGTTAAAACATCTGCATTCTTTTCATCTTCGGATGCAGCTGCTAAGATGTTGTCGAGTACGTAACGGGCTTGGGTAACGTAGGCATTAAGCTCTAAGCGGTCACTGTCTGCTGACGAACGAGCAGTTCCCGAATTGAAATCATCGCGCGCGTGCTGAAGCTCGTGTATTACTGCCGACTTGTTATAAAAATTTGTCAGATCAAGTGTCTTTGGGATGTATAGTGTTTTACCCTTGGTACCCGTCGCGTTGGCGAAAGCGGAATAGAAAGCTAAAAAATCCGGGTTGCCTGAAAATTTAGTAATTTGTGCCGGGCTCACGCTATCAATCTTCAGGTTACCATGCACCAATTGATCAACCAACGGATCAAAAGGATCCACTTCTGTTATCAACCTTAATACCTTTATAACGGCAGAACGGTCATCTGCATCCAGTGCATCAGAGGGTGCTTCCTCCTTAATGGTGCCCCGATCCGTCTTAACGCGCCCAAAGTCAATAATGTGATCAATTTTGCCGATAGGTATATCGCCATAATTAATCGAGAATGTTTTACCGGGACTTATCGCTCCTGATTTAATTTTTGAACTAAAGTGGCCATTATATAGCGAAGCAAGGAAAATCCTGTCACTGTCTGATACAGTTCCATTCTCAGTTATTAAAAAATTTATAAAGGCCTCCATTTTTTTCTCATCTAATTTTCCTTTTTTTAATTCTGTTTGCACGAGTGTACAAAATGGCATTGAAACCTCGGAGCCTACTATAAACTCAACAGATTTAATTCGTGTACTGGCATCAAAATTTATTTTTCGACTTAGCATATTTGCGGCAGGATCGCTTTGTTTTGTTTGCTGCACCACATGTGTTAACTCGTGCGCCATCAACTTTTTCCCGCTATCAGTATCAAGCGAATATTGCCCCGAATTAAAAACAATATTATTACTGCTAGTATATGCCAATGCATTAATAGATTGCGCCGATTTTGCAGCTATTGAATCGTTGTGTATTCTGACATTTGAAAAATCATGCCCAAGACGGGACTCGAAAAATCCCCTGCTGGCTTGGGGCAGTGGCTGCCCTGATGAACCCAATGTATTAACATAATCATCCACGCCGTTACTGTTTTGCATTTCATTTCCGGAACTTTCCCTGCGATGTACGTGTTTATCTTCCTCCTCACATTGCTGGCATTTGCGTTGTACTTCATGTGACATTGATTTAAAAAGGAAGTTTTGCCCAATTGATGGATCACTCATGCGCATTACATGGCCAGCCATTGCGTCGGCCTCCTGTTCGTATTGATCACCGGGCTTATTAACTATTAATTTGGGTTGAAAGAACAAAGGTTTACCTGGTGCAATCTTATTTGTACCCGCCGGTTTGTTTGTTTTATTTTCAGTGGCGTAAAGCATAAAAAAAATCTTTAATTACCTAATGGTGTCCATTCGGGATAAGGAAAAGCACACTTTCGTAACGCCTCAGATCAACACTGCATTTTTTATTCGCAATTTGTCTATCATTAATATATGCTGATAAATTCCATTCTCCATTGCGAATAATACTTAAAAAACAACAGGCAACGGATTGTATATAAATTTGGATGTTTTGGAGCATAAGTCGATGAATTTTTTTCTTATTTATTAAGGCTGACTATCGCTGGTCTGTGAAGCTGACCCGGATAAATTGTAGCATATCTTTTTTTATCTTTTTCAAAAAATACATCTTCTAAAACTTCCACATAAACGCCCATAATTTTAGCATGATCTGCGTTAGTTTTTTCCTTCAGATGTTCATCCTTAAAGAATTGCCTGTCATAAACCATGGCAGGTATATTGGTAACACTGATATCTATAGGCTTCGAGTTTTCATAAAACAAAGCAGTAATAGAGATTTTTATTTTATTGCCTTTTACTTGCCCTCTTTTGACGCCAAAAATGGCATAATTGAGATTTATTTTACCCGGTCCCGTGAATTTTTTACCGTGAATATTTTCGTTTTCAAAATAAGGTATCGTGCTCTCCCCTCCCTGGTTTTCACTACTCCCTGAATTACCCGCAGCAGTTCCAGATCCATCAGCAGTTATCCCAGTGGTGTTATTAGATGTTGTGCTATTGCCCGAAGGCGCCGCCTGCTCAGCTAAATACGCATCATTTGCTTCTTTCACATTGATTAAAAAATCAGCTACATTTAATGTCCCCCCCGCTTTATACCCCCCGCTTGCGGCTTTTTCCAAATACATATTGATATCTGTAATAGTCATATCGGGAATTCTTTTTGTCAGTTCCCGTATTTCTTCGGCAGAGCGGGGTTCATCTGGCGGCACACCATATTTTTGAAGCGCAGCGATCAGGTCATAATAGTTAGGCCCCAGCTTTTGTTGTAAAGTATCAAATAGCTCCGTCATAGCTACTTGCGCTTCAGTAATTTCGTCTCCGCAAATAATTTCATCTGTGTCATAAGCTACCCTTGTATCAAATAACGCCCTGTCAAAAACCGGCAAAAATGAGTTGGGAAGAAAAGATTCAATTCCACCTGCCACAAAGTCTGCAATCTTTTTGGGTATCGATTTAATCACTTCGATGCCACCAACCAGGCCTGCAAATTTTTTCTTTGTCCAGCACCAATTCAATATTTTATCAATCCAATATTGCGCCAAAGCAGTTGCTATTAATTTCAAACAACCCAAACCGGGAGGAGTTCCACATTGCAAGGCCACATTGGCCCATTTGATCAGTCGGCCGTATTGCTGAAATGTATCCGCTATACTTCGATAGGTTGCAATCAGATCACTAAATCGTCCTACTATCCCCTCGATAGTTCCCAGGAATCCATCTTCCAACGTTTTTATGGCACCTTCAATTTCCTTTAGTATCGGAAATTCATTCTCTACCATCTCTTCAAATTGGGCCCTGTCTGTTGGAATATATTGTTCAAACCGTATTTTTAAACCACTCACAAAAGAACTGATCAACAAATGGTCAACTTCGCGTAAAACCATCCCCCCAAGCGATACCAAAGCGCCCCAAAAAGCTTTTATTGCTAATTGCCCCCAGCTTATTCCTTTTGGTGCATTATCATTTTCCGCGCCTTGAATTGTCTGACCTATCCTGGACTTAATATTTGAAAAAAACTGGCTTACTCTTACAAAAGCACCGCCAAATTTTGAACGGAGCCATCCAAGTGTTTTTATCGGTGCGGATGCCCATATATCCATCCATCCAAAAAGTGATGAAGCTTCTTTTTTTACAGGCTTATTATTATGCTTTCCAACATCAACATTGAAATCATGAAAAGCGGTAGCTTGACCGGTTGCAGCATGATTGGACTGGTCAGCTTTTTTTATATCTTCTAAAAATTCTAATTTGTCTCTAAAAGCTACATCTTTGGTTTTAAAATGTTCCTGATATTTTGTACGGCTACTCTCCCAAGTACTTAGATTGAAAGTGTCCTTCATTTTACTTTCAGTCTTTTTTTTATCTTTTCGTTGAATATAAGTATCAGAATCTGTACTGCAATTTTGGTCGGGTGGTTGTTGGGAACGCCGTTTTGTTTGAACTTCTTCTGGCCCGACAGTTAAAGGGTTAATTACAGCTTGCTGCAATTCTGTGGCATAAAGAAGATACTCTCTAAACAAGTTCGATCTACTATCTGCACCCAACTGCTGAAGCACAGCGTCAAGATTTGCCGGTTGATAATAATATATAAATACTCCATCCTTCGCATCTAAAAAATAAAGCCCACCGGGTATATTAATGTTTATAGAGGCGGGTTTAGCTCTTCCAATTGTAGCTCTGTTGCCTCGCTCCGTACCAATAAAATCAAATACTCCGAGATTCAAATCACTTTTTGGAGACCCGGGATGATACACATATTCGGGAGGTATAGCCGTGGTCAATCGATGAAAGTCAGGTTTATTCCATTTTCCCGATAAGCCTTTAAACTGTGCCCAGCAATTAAATTGCTTGTTTGCAAAAGTGATCCCACTTTCATATGATCCCAATTGTTTTTTCCCGAAAGCAATAAGATCATTAGAAGCAGGTTTTATTTCACCCATGGTAATATTATCGGGAGCATCATTCATGAATTCCCGAACTCCCTTATCACTTACCGCCGCCTTGGTGCGGCTTCTGATGGCAAGCGGCTTACCTAAATTTTCTCCATCCCTACAAGTAGCGATGATTGGGTAGCCAAAATAAATTCCCAGAGGTTTACCTTTGTAAAGATCAGCAAATCCAGTAAGGGCCAACCCGTAGTTACCACTCCTGTTAGCATTCGGTATTGGCGCCTGTGATTGAATTTCTGCGTCGTTTCCTTGTAATGCGCGCTCTAAAACTTTTTCAGCGTCTTTGCCAGTACGTTGTTTGCCATAAGGACTTGCTTCACTCCAATATGCAGATCTTTGAATTTCTTTATCTTTTTTCCGGGTAAGCCCGCTATCTGAACTTTGTGTTTGCTGCACTACGTGTGTAAGTTCATGTGCCAGCAATTGTTTCCCTGTATTCGTGTTCGGTTGGTATTGTCCCTCTCCAAACACCACATGGTTCCCATGGGTATAGGCCAACGCATTAATGTCTTCAGATGACCGGTGAGCTGAGGGACCATTATGTATTTGTACCCGGCTAAAATCATACCCGAACCTCGATTCCATAAAATCCCTGGTACCTCCGTCTAATGGCTGGCCTCCGCTATTAATAATATTGTGTACCGTAGCCGGGGCCTCCCTTCCACCAATATCACCACCTTCTTCCTTCCTTTGAACCTTCTTTTCTTCTTCGCACACCGCACATTTTCTTTGTAAACCAGATTCTTTTACTGGCGTCAAGGGTGTGGATTCCTCTTCCTTACGTTGCAATTTTTGCTCTTCTTCACAATTTTTACATTTCCGTTGTATAGACGTTAGTACAGGCTTAAAAAATGGTTGTTTTGTATTCTCGGTATCAGGCATACGCATTACCCTATCAGCCATGGTATCAGCTTCCTGTTCGTATACATCATTAGGTTGGTTTACAGTAAGCTTGGGTTGAAAAAATAGCGACGGGCTGTTTTGTTTATAGGTAGTATTAGCAATACTTTTATTCAATATGGGTGAACTTTTTTCCATTATATCTTATAAAAGATTGCTTACCTGATTTATTACAGAATTTACAAGATTATTTACGGGGGTTACAACTGCCCCTATTAAAGCATTTTTTAAAATAGCCGGGCATGCTGTCCCAACACAAAAAGGTACCGCGCCATTAATACCAGAAAGATTTTTGATCTGATCAAAAACTGAAACGTCTAAAGATTTAACACAGCCACTACTTACCGCATCAGCGGGATTCCCTCCATGTATAAAAAAACCATCTCGTACTACATTCTTACCTGCCGGTGTAGTAACATTGGCTGAACCCTCTATCTTTATTCTTTTTGGACCCCAACAATCAACCGGAGTAAAACATTTCTGGTCGGGATGGTCTTTAGTAGGACAAGGAACATTGCAATAATGTGCAAGGGAACACGGTGATGCATCATTACTTGTTATTTCCTGAAAACCAGTATTTATGCCAGCCGCACCGCAAACTCCGGGATGTTGGAGAGTAGTTACCGTTTGCGCAGTAATTTTGGGATGCAGCATATATTTCCCTGTAGGAATTGGCCCTGCGCTCGGTTCATTTTCACCACGCCCAGGATGACCAGACACCGCGGGTGCAGAAAATATTAAATTGCCGGCCTGTATTACCCAAATAAAGCCGCGTTGTCCTCCACTATAGGCAACTAAGTCATCCTTGTGCCGTTGTATTTTAGGTGCAATAGCATCACTTCTTTGCTGCACTACATGCGTTAGTTCATGAGCCATTAATTTCTTACCACTTTCACTATCAGGTGAATATTGGCCGTTGTTAAAAACGATATTATTGCCGGTGGTATAAGCCAGTGCATTAATAGATTGGGCTGATTTTGCAGCTACCATATCATTATGTATCCGAACATTTGAAAAATCATGCCTAAATCTCGGCTCAAAAAATTTTCTGCTGGCTTCGGGCAATGGTTGGCCTGATGAACCCAACGAATTAATATAACTGTCCAACCTATTACTACCCTGTACTTCACCTCCGGAATTTTCTTTACGGTGTATGTGCTTATCCTCCTCCTCACATTCCTGGCATTTCCGCTGTATCCCATTTCCGGCTGATTTAAAAAAAGTGGAGCTCATTGAAGAGTCGCTCATGCGCATTACGTGATCGGCCATGGTATCTGCCTCCTGCTCATAAATATCGTTGGGTTGATTGATGGTGAGCTTGGGCTGAAAAAAAGACTTTTTGCTTGACTTATTAGTAGTTAAGGTATTTGGTAAATCAGCTATTTTATTTTTAGTAATATCCATGGAAACTCCCCGTATTTTAAAATCATTAGCTTTTAATGCAATTAGTAATTTATATCACTTATACAATAATCAGGTAAAGCTATTGGTACTCATTGATAATATTTGAATCATTGATTTGATGCTAAATTAACTTCATTAAGTATCCTCAAGGCCCATCTCTTCTAATTTCTACTGACCAAATAAACGGCGTATATTTTACCCCTTTCTTACCTGCAAAATGTTGTAAATAGTATAACGCCGCTAAACCTGGCAGTAAACTTCCTGCATCGCCAAGGCCTGCACCAAAATGATCGTAGATTTTATATTTGATGAACCTAATCGTTTTAGCTTGTGCTAGTTCCATATGTATTTCAATCCTATTATAACCCCCCATAACCGCATGAGCAAATAATTGGTCTTTAAAATATCCTGGATTATTCAAGAGTAGAAAAGCGTTGCCATCAAAACCGCATAAAGATCCAGTTCTATCTATGTACTTTGTCACTTCCGACCGGAATAAAGTGTCGAAAAGTTTAAACCCTTTCTCTTTACCTATTATCCTTGACATATCTGTGTAAGGGTCAAAATTTATACGATTTCCATTGTCATATAAAAAATGATCCTTCAATCTATTCCCGTCCTGAGTGGAAGGTTCAAATAGAGTACCAAAGCCAAAGCCTTGGGTAAAATCCTTAAGGGCGCCTTTTTCTCCTCCAAAATAATCGTAATAATTAATTAAAAAAAAGTTTTCTTTTTCGGGATAACGGCCTTGTTCAAGGTCATGATCTTTATCAGCTTTTTCATCTTTTCCATTAGAATAATCACCCTTACTGCAATATGCTTTCAATTCCTTTTTGTCATATGCTTCATTTCCCCTGTCGGGTGAAAACGGGTGATGATCTATCTTTATTTCTGACGTTATTGTTGCAGTTTGATTAGGTAAGAACTGATTATGTGAAAAACGATTGGTTTCTCCGTGAGCATAGGTAGTGATGGCACCTTCGGTAACTCCTGCACCACCGTTAGAAGGATGCATCAATTCCTTCTTAACTGTATTAGCTCTTGAGCAAGATAGGCGCCAGTTTAATGGCTCAGTGCCATTAGCACTAGCATAGCCATCAATTCTAACATTCTTATTTTTCCCATCTGCTTTCCATCTCTTTGCAAAATCATCTAATATGGGCTTCGTAGAATCATTTAGTACAAAAGAGTTTGTATTGTAATCTATACGTTGCTCATCAATCGGCGAAGCTTCGGCAATACTGCAACTTGCACTAACTTCCGGTGGTACCTGTTTAAGGTCACCATGCTCCTTAATTATAGCATCAGGTTTTCCTTTTTTCTGTAATGATCTTTGAACGCCTCCCTGCTGCACCACATGCGTCATCTCATGTGCCATTAATCTTTTTCAGCTATCACTATCAGGCGAGTATTGCCCCTGGTTAAAAACAATATTATTG
>JAQBOK010000002.1 GCA_028288085.1 Mucilaginibacter sp. | reverse complement strand
CCAAAACTGCAGTAAGCGATTGACTTTTCCCTGTTCCAGGTGGGCCCTGAATAACCAGATTTCTTTTGGTACCAAGGGCATTGAGAATGCTTTGCTGCGATGGATCTGTCTCCACTGATGATAAAGGTTGGAACTCATTACCTTCCAGGTCGTCTTCGCCAATAACGCATCCTTTCAAACCCATTAAGTGGTCATAATCACTAATAATATTCTGTTTCTGGACCTCAAATATTGAAAACAAGCCACCGAACTCAAGAAGCGCATTATATGGAGTAATCGGTAAGGACTCATAGTGTTTTTTATCCTTTATGGATGTGATGGCTTTAAGTTTTTCGGAAAGCACCTTAGTCAGATCGGGGGAATTATTGGTGTTTATACTATTAAGAAGGCCAGCGCAAATCTCAATAAGTTCTTTGCTATCAATCAAACCATCGTCAAGCATCTCTTCTGAAAGCTGTTTAATCTCTACCTGGGCGTCATTAAGCAGGTGATTGATCAGAACCTCATTTATATAAATCGGATCATCTTCGGTCCGGTTTATCTCCCATGTATTAAATTCTTTGGTACGACGAACCCTAAGTGACCATATCAGAACAGGAGCAACAGTAAGCTGATTATCGGCTAAATCTCTGCGGATTAGAATAGGAAAGCCAAAACCAAAAGTGTTTATACCTTTTTCTGATTCAATCGTTTCTGTCTGATTGATCAGGTTCTCAAAGGATTTAGTAATGCGAACCAGTTGGGTCTGATCTTCCTCCAACAAAGTATTAAGATCGGGCACGTTGTCTTTCCAGCTGATGCGAAATTTCAGAGGTTGCAGGGTGAAAAGACTATTAACGAAGGCATCAGGCAGCCCCTTATCTATATATGAGAGTCTACTGAGATCAAACTTATAGTTGGAACGTCCAGGAATCGCATTTAGATGGACCCCTTTTCGATTTCCGACCTTGAGCCTTTTTTGGAGTTCACTTAAAAACTTTGAGGTTAATTCCATATATAAATGCGCGGTGCAATCCGCTGAACAGGTTTAGGAAACAAATAAGTTTAAACTTACAGCAATATTACTAAAATACCAAGAAATAATAGATCAATAACCCCACTCGGTATGGCTTATCGGCAGTTGATTGAGTTCGTTTTTCAGGTGCTTCCATTCCGGTAGAAAACTATTCATATAGGCGACAAACCGGTTGTTGTGGCTTCTTTCCAACAAGTGAACCATCTCATGCACTATAATATATTCAATACAACAGAAAAGGGATACCTGCATACTTATCACTAATGTATTTGATAAATAGCATGATCAACCCATAATCTTTGTATTCTGAGGCATCCATGCCACCGCGCAGTTCATCACTACTTGCCCAGATAGAAGAATAGAGTTCGGATTTTTTAACAGCCATGAATTTTATTCGGTTTAGATAGTTTGATAATTCCATAACCAGGTGTTTGGCGTGGTGGTTACATCATTTGCAATATTAAGAAATTAGCAGGTTAAATAATGGGGAAATTTTGGTATTAGAAGATGTAAATATTGCGTAGTTACATCAGATTCACCCGTGTTAGTGGCAATCGACTTAATGTAGAACATATTATAGAATGGTATTATAGCTTGCAAAATATTATATTATACATTATACTTATTTATAATTACTTACAATATACAAAAAATAGATGCTAAATACATTCATATTTATAGAACTTATTTGTTACATTTGTATAGTCAAATATAGAAGACAGGCAATTTTAACCGGATCTTAATCACAAACAATGACTAAAACACAAAAACACAGAACAGTAAAAATCACAGACGAGATCATCGCGGAAGCGATCAGCAAGGTGTTCGGCAGAATTGACCGACAAGAATACCCCTATGAGTTGCACAGAGTTGAAGATGCCTTAAAAAAATAGTAAGTAAATTTTTCTGGATGGACGTTTTTTTTACTTTTAAAAACAAGCAAATTGATTGATGATGAGCTAATTACGAGAGATTGGCTTCTACATAATGGTTTCGCAATCACATTTCGACCTTCATTTATTACTGGAGAGGGTGACAAGTTCGCACCGGAAGAATATTATTTAACTAGCCTAGGTCTTGATTTTTTGCTGACGTTAATGGGTACAATGGTGTGGCATCATGACGAACTATTACCAGACAGAATCAAGTACGATTTAAAAAAATATTAAAAATAAGAATGCCTGGGCCTAATAAACGGCGCCCGGTTTAAAACCAATAAAAATGTCCAAGACAAAACAACAAAACGTCGAACAAAAGAGACTCAACTCTCTATCACTTATGGAAGAAGCCAGGTTAAATGTGCTTATTAAAGAAAAAGAAAATGATTATCCAAATACGGGATACTCGGTGGAAGAAGCGTTGACTGTTGCTGCAGGTAAATATTTCTGGCTGCCAATTTATAAGATGTTGAAAAAACAAAAGATTATAAACAGCCGCCTTGTTCCTGGAGAAATATTAATGGAAAATGATTTTGCGTTCGTATCATTCACTCGAACAGTTGAGGGCTTGGAATGCCCATTCCCAAAGGAAGAATTTTTCGTTACAAGTGGTGGCTTAGATTTTATTATGACCTGGATTGAGTATATGGTTTGGGGCAATGATGAACTATATCCAGAATGGTATGCCTATAAAGAGCAATACAGCTAAGAATTTCACTCCAGGCAGTCATTCAGACTGCCTGGCTTTTAAACCCAATAAACTAAACTATGTCACAACAATTACTATTATCACAAAACACAAACAACCAAGGGTTGAGCCTCGTGCTTCCCGATCTAGAAGTTTCTAAGAATGTTCAGGGATCAAATACCTTTTCTCAATTAGCACACAGTGCCGGTCAGGAAGACATAAAAAACAACAGTTACGATAAAGACCTTCGGGCCATTATCGAAACCGCACCCAAAATCATTAAGGACATTTGCTGGAGATATACTTCAATCGAAGAACTAACAATGGCTCTATTCAGCGCCATTACACTTACCGGATCAATACTACCCGAAGTGAAGGTAAACTACCACAACAAAATGTGTTATCCTGCCTTGATGCTCCTAATCGTATTCCCTCCCGCAAGCGGCAAGGGGTGTCTTTCATCTATACGTAAGCTGATAAGCAAGATCAATGCAGAACTGATTGATAAGAATAAGAATGTGATGCGCGAATATAAGTTGAAGACTGACCAGTATAAAAAAAGTTTAAAATCTGACAGTTTCGACCTACCTCCCGAAAAGCCAAATCTACCAATGTTATTAATGCCTGGTGATGTGACATCAGCAAAGCTTATAGAGCAACTTAGCCAAAATGGCCCAGAACAGCCTCTGATGATTTTTGAAACAGAAGCCGATGCCTTTGGTGTAAGTGCGTCAAATAAACAATATGGCTCCCAGATATCAACAGTATTGAGAAAATCGTTTGAATTTGAAACTGTATCTCAAGCCAGGAAAACTGAGGGTGAGCTATTAATCACAGAAACACCTAAACTTGTGATGGTGCTTAGCGGAACTGAAAGCCAGATAGCCAAGATTTTCCCCTCTAACGATGATGGACTATTTTCAAGGTTTATGATCGTAACAGGAAATGCTTCTCCAAAATGGATGGATGTGAAACCAGATTCTACCAAAGTTTCTCAGGATAATTTTTTTGAAACAATGGCGGATAAGTATTACGAAATGTGGAAGTTTTTTATCGGCAAGGACATTGAAGTGAAGTTTACTGATGCTCAATGGAACCAAATAAACGCCTTTGGTGAAAGAAACTTGGCAATGACTCACCACTTTAAAGGAGAACTTACCGGTAGTATGGCCAAACGGCATGCGAATATGATTGTTCGTTTAGCCACGACTTTAACAATGTTTCAGTATTTTGATAACAAAAGTGAAATACCGGTAGCATTCTGTAAGGATCAGTTTTTCGATATTGCAATTTGGATGGCTGAACATTCATTAAAATGGAGCCTGGATCTTTTTAAAAAGCTACCTGAAAAGATAAAAAATGAGGTCCCATTACAAAAGTTATTATTGTTGGACAACCTACCCGAATTTTTTAGTCTTAAAGAAGTTGAAAAGCTTGTGCCCGGCATTAAGCTTTCAGAAAGAACATTATCCAGGTGGGTAAACGAATTTGTAGCCAGTGGGTATCTGACACGATTGCAACATGGAAAATACCGTAAAATGTTCATGGCGTATATGGCGGTGGCGGAAATAAAGAATGAAGGTCAATAGTTGGATTATGCCAATAGGCCAATACGCCACATCGCTAATTTGACTATGAACAATTAGAAAATGCTGCAAAGTGGCAATGGTTGATAAGCCCTCATTTTGAACTAATACTAAAAGGTGGTTTGCTATTAATATAGCGCCCCTTTTATTTTATAAACCTGTGCGGATTATTTTGTCATATTAATTGGGGGTAATCAATCGGTATCGTTGGTTCTCCTCTACCGGAAAAACCGCCACCATCTAACGAGCCCATTCAGGACACACTCAAATAGCTTGGCAACGGATCTGTATAGTTTATGGTTACCAATGCCTCTGTCGGCAGTAAAACATGGTTTATTAGCTTAATCATAATGATCAAGCATATCAGGCATCCTAAAAAACTTTGGATTTCCTGTTTATACTTTAGTAATTAACTTCTAGCCCTTCAGGCGTTATCTTTATGTCCTTTACGGGCCCTGTCACTATTACTGAACGGCCATTTATTGAAAAACGATATGAATCATCATTAGTGTCAAAAGTTTTTGAAGGATCCCTTGAAGGATCAGATTTCAGAGGTAATGCAACACCCCCAATTTCACCTTTAGGGCGTTGACCGCGAACATTTGGTATGTCCACACCATCCGCTTTAAGTTTTGCTTTATGGTTGTGTACTGAGGCAATACCGATGCCAAAGTAGCCGGCAATATCATTTGGGGCAACCCCCACGATGGCCATTTGCTTTAGCTCTTCAATTTCTTCTTTATTCAATACTTTATATGCCATACTATTTATAATTGTTGTTTTGACTAAATCCACCAACCATCTACATAAACTATAGAGGTTTAAACATTTAAAGTGCAAATATAGAATATTAAAACAAACTTTTAAGATTTAACTATACTATGCCTATAATATACTTGTACAATTATATTTTAATGTGTATAATTGTAGAACTTAAAAACCACACATGCATATAACATTAGAACTTTACGAACTTTCAAATCTTTTAACTGACGCTGCTGAACTTGGAGCCAAACAGATGGCAATAAATTCAGGACTAACACCTCCATTTTTGTCAGCATCACAAGCATATAAAACCTATGGGCGAAAATTAGTAGAGAGATGGGTGGAAGAAAAATTGATAACCCCATGCAAAGACGGTGATAAAAACCACAATTTAAGATACGACAGTATGAGGTTGCAGGCGTTGGCAAAATCAAGTAACCGCATTGCTTATTTTATCAACCTGGAGAAGAGACACGCGGCTTAGTTCATTTAAAACTTTCCGGTTTGCATTGTCAATTATATTCCAAGATTTGGTGAGATAGATATCGGTAACCTTATGGTTGTTATCACTATGATTCATAGCCTGACCCAAATCATCCATAGGCACTCCGCAATCATTACGTGCAATATTTGGCCAGGAATACCTCAACCAGATAAATGTAGCATCATCTGTCCATTTCAAATATTTTACAATCTCTTTGAGACCCAAATTCAGCACATCATGATGGATTAACAAAAAACGAAACACCCTTTCACCAGTAGGGTCACGATATTTTTCAATCAATGGCAATGCTTCAGGTTCTACTTTTATTGATATATGAGCATTATCTGTCCGTCTACTAGCTGTTTTAGCCCGGTCGTAGCTTATACGCCCATACTTATAAGTATCAACCTGGAATAAATCTACAGCAGGTGAAACTGGCAGCCTGTGTGCCTAACGCAGATACTTTTTTACGATAATCTTTTATTGTTCCTTCTAGTATATCAATAAGAAATTGATCTTTAATATCGAATTTCTTGGTAACCTGTCCTTTAGTTACATAATGATCAGTAGAAATATATTTAGTGATTTTATTATGATATATTTTTATCCGGACACGCCATGTACCGTTCTTATTTTTATCATCTTCATTAATTCCTGCTTGAAAAGTAGCCATTTTGCGGTGTTTAAAATCTGACACATATCTGATAAAATTGCCGCGTCTGACACATATCTGATAGGATTTAGGTCAATAGTACACAAAAGTAAGTACTTCTGGAAAACAAAAAAGGCCCTTATAATTAAATAAGAGCCTTTTAGCAGTCGGGATGGCAGGATTCGAACCTGCGGCCTCCACATCCCAAATGTGGCGCGATACCGGGCTACGCTACATCCCGATTGGGGTTGCAAAAGTAAGCTTTTAAATTATTGTTGCAAATCTTTTTACAAGATATTTTAATAAACAATTGATATATTTTTATTCGCCAGATATAAGCTACTCATTTACAGTTTATAAGTTGTTTTATTACTCAATAATTGCTGGATTGATAATAATTTCGGGTTTAAAAATCATTCCGGATCTGATCAAATTTGATATTAAACAGGCTGCTTCTGATTTTTGAAGTATTCTTATCGCTTTTTCCTTCTTATTCTTTGGTGATAATCAATTCCGGAATTAAGGTTATTTCGCTTATCAGATCATTTAGGTCAAAGTAAAGTAACATCAAAAAACAACATGCCCTAATACTTAATATCAACTGCTTAAATCACTTCTACCGGATGAGATATAAAATAAAGTTTAGTTAACAGAATACATTATATTCCTTTATACTAATCATAAAATCATTTATGTCTATATAATATTCTTAATTATTTATAAAAAATATTTTATTTAAATTAAAATTTGTTCCGTAAATGATATTTTTATTCATCAATAATATCCCCCTCATATACGCTCATGTCATTTCTGAACTACGGAGATGAATAAAACGCTGATATAAAACACCTTTATAAAAAACCATATTTTCAATAAGGGCACTTGGTTTGCATTATATGACTTAGGTGAAAATTATAACTTCAAAAATTCACCGTTATTTAAATCATAAATCATGAGTAAAAAAATCCATTTCATCAAAAACAGTATTCAAGCGTGTAAAAAACAGACCTATTCTAAACTATTAGGTAACATTTGGCCTTTATTGCTACTAATCGTTGTCTTTACTGCAGGATGTAATAAGGAAAATTCAACTCCGGCGCCTGATCCGGCATTATCATCAAGCATGGCAACAAGCAGTACCTTAAATGCGGGAGGGCTTGCTATTAGTCCGGCGCCGATAAATCTTAGAACAGCAGGTAATTTTACAATTTTAACAGAAACAGGTATTTCAACAACTGGTGTTACTTCAATAATTGGTGATATTGGCGTGAGTCCGATAGCATCTACAGCAATTACAGGGTTTGGATTAATAAAAGATGCCAGTAACCAGTTTGCACATACACCAATTGTAACCGGAAACGTTTACGCTGCTAACTATGCAGTTCCTACTCCATCCAAAATGACTACAGCTGTAAGCGACATGAAAACTGCCTTTACCACAGCAAATGGCATCATATTCCCAGCTCCTAAAGTTCAATTGTACGCCGGTGATATCAGTGGCCGCACTTTGCATCCGGGCTTGTACAAATGGAGCACGGGAGTTTTAATAACAAATGTAGGCGTTACACTATCCGGAGGACCAAATGATGTATGGGTTTTCCAGATCGCGCAAAATCTTACTGTAAATAATAGCGCCATCATTACTTTAGCCGGAGGTGCACAAGCTAAAAACGTATTCTGGGTAGTATCCGGAAAGGCAACCTTAGGAACAACCGTAGATTTTAAAGGAACAATATTGAGTAAAACACTAATCTCTCTAAACACGGGTGCCAAAGTTACCGGTAAATTGTTAGCACAAACCGCAGTTACATTAATTGCAAACTCGGTTCATCCCTAAGATATTTTACTATTAACTGCTTTAAAGAAGCCTGCAAATGTCGAATTTGCAGGCTTCTTTGTGGGCCATTAGAAGCAATTATGAAAATCTTGTAATTGTTTAGTCTATATCATATTGCATTTATAAAGGAAAAGCAAAGCCTATAAGAAGGCAGAAAAGCATCTGTTAGCTGAATAGACTTTAACCCAAAAACAAAATCCTGCAATCATTTGATTTGCAGGATTTTGTTTGTTAGTATTAAACTGGCGGTGAGGGAGGGATTCGAACCCTCGGTACAGTTTCCCGTACGTCAGTTTAGCAAACTGATCCTTTCGGCCTCTCAGGCACCTCACCTTTATTAAAATAAAACCCCTTTTTTGGGATTGCAAATATAGTAATTCAGCTTAGCCGTCAAAAAAAAATTAGTTCTTTTTAATAATCTATGCGTACATGATAGATACTCATCAACATCCGCTTAAAAATTACTTTGATAGTTTCAATATCTTTCAGTGTTATGTTGCTGTCTTTCAACTGATCCTGATTCAATTTATATTTTACAATACGATCTACCAGGTCGCTAATAGATTTTTCATCCGGTTCACGTAATGAGCGCGATGCAGCCTCAACAGAGTCGGCGAGCATTAATACACCGGTTTCTTTTGAGTAAGGGATTGGGCCCGGATACCGAAAAATGTTCTCATTAATGAATTTTTCGGGAAAATTTTTCAAGAACGATTGGTAAAAATAATCAACCCTTGTATTGCCATGATGTGTCCTGATAAAATCGATAATAATTTCGGGCAGGTTTGCTTTGCGGGCCATCTCGATGCCCTTACTTACATGCCTGATAATGATTTGCGCACTTTCTTCGTAGGATAGCTTGTCATGGGGGTTAAAGCCTGCGCTTTGGTTCTCGATAAAATATAAAGGATTTTCCAGCTTGCCTATATCATGATATAAAGCCCCTGCCCTAACCAATAATGCATTACCACCTATGGTGTAAATAGCATTCTCTGCCAGGTTAGCCACCTGCAGCGAGTGCTGAAAAGTGCCTGGCGCCGTAAAAGCAAGTTCCCGAAGCAAGGGAGCATTGGTATTTGTTAGTTCGATCAGCGTAATATCAGAGGTGATGGCAAACACCCTTTCAAAAGCATAAATAAGTGGATAGGCAAGCAGCGTTAATAAAACGCTCACTACAAAAGGCACAAAATCCATCCAGTCAATATTTACAAAACTACCCTCGCGGATAAAGGATATACCCAAAAATGCAACAAAGTAACTGAAGGTAATAATGAGTGCTGATATGAGGAATTGCTCTCTGCGGATAAGGTTTTTAATACTGTAAATGGAAACCATCCCGGCAGTGATCTCAAAATAAGCAAACTCAAAGCTATTTGGCACAAAGAAGCCCGCAACTAAAATCACCAGTATATGGATATTCAACGCCAGCCGGGTATCAAATAATATCCGGATTATGATCGGAACGATACAATATGGTATATAATATAAATTTGGTAACTGGAGTTTTATAGCCAATGACAAACAAGCCAGCATAGCTGTAACAACCAGTAATATTAAACTCACCAGCCGGTTATCTTCATAAATATCTCTGCGGAAGAGGTACAGAAATACCATTAAAAGGGTAATAACAATAGAAACAAGTAAAAACTGCCCGAGCAATACCAAATTACGGTCTCCATTTACCCTTGCGTTATCTTCAAATGCTTTTTTAAATGATTCGAGTTTTTGATAAACCACATCATTTATTACCGATCCTTTAGCTACTATCACCTCCCCTTTTTGCACCATTCCCCTTGTTTGTGATAATCCGTCAAGCACCTCCTTTTCCAGTCGCGAGGTTAGTTTATCATCATACTTAAGGTTGTTTAGCAGTCTGTCCTGAACCAGGCCGAGCAAAAATGTCTTATCAATATCCTTACGTCTGCTCAATGTCTGTTCACACCATGCAAGGGCTTTTTCCTTAGTGAACAAGTCGGCCGTGCTTTTATCCGTCGCGACATTTTCATTCAATATTGTAATTGGATAATTTGGCTGACTTTGCTGGTATTTTGAATTTAGAGACAAAACACCCTTATTATATATTTCTTTTAATAAATTCTCACCTGCAATAAAATAAGATCTTTTCTGCCGGTCGTTTATCCCTGCACTATGCCATTTTATTTCAAAATCATTTTTATAGCCGTCCAATTGCTGCTCACCAATGTCTGAATCCAATTGGTATATGGGTGTAATGCTTCGCAGGGCAGCTTGCTGGTCACTCTCTATTTCCTGCTGTGTTTTTAATATAGCAAAGTTGTAAGGAGATACCAGGTCTTTTTGCGTCCAAATGCGGCCACGGTCATATTCATACCTGAATTTTGCCTGTTTGGGTAATGTAAAAACAATCAGGCAAATACTGGCAATCATCATTAAATACTTAACGTTAACCGAGTATTTGCGAAGTATAGCCTTTTGGCGCGAAGGGGAAAGTTTAGCCATTTATTGATTTAACGATCAAAAATAGGATATTTTCTGCTATCTGAGTTTTTTATTGCTTTTATCAGAAATAGTTTGATATCTTTATGATATCAATTTAAAATCATAACTGTCATGAATACTGAAAAAATCATTAACCCTCCATCCGGCTATGCCGCATTTGCGTTATTTTTAATATTGCTGGCTTTAACTGTATTAAGTCTTGCATTTGAGGAAATAGCTATTGGTGTCATTTTAGGTATACTTAACTTTGTTTTTGTACTCCCCGGCCTGGTTATTGTGAATCCGAACGAGTCAAAAGTGCTAACTCTCTTCGGCAAATATATAGGCACTGTAAAACACGATGGTTTTTTTTGGGTGAACCCATTTACTGTAAAAAAGAAGGTCTCTTTAAGGGCTTTTAACTTGAATGGGCAACAACTTAAGGTAAATGACAAGGTTGGTAATCCGATTGAAATTGCTGCGGTAATTGTTTGGCAGATAAAAGATACCGCCAATGCTGTTTTTGCTGTCGAAAATTATCTACAGTATGTAAACATACAAAGTGAGGCCGCGGTAAGGCATCTGGCCAATTCATTCCCCTATGATAATATTGAGGACGAAACAGCAAGCATTACTTTACGTGGAGGCGCTGAGCAGGTAAGCACTTTGCTGGTAGAAGAGCTGAACGAACGCTTAGACCGTGCGGGTATTGAAGTACTGGAAGCCAGGATATCACACTTAGCCTATTCCCCCGAAATTGCACACACCATGCTGCAAAGGCAACAAGCGTCGGCAATAATTTCGGCCAGAAGGTTAATTGTGGAGGGTGCGGTGGGTATGGTTGAAATGGCATTAGCCAGGTTATCCGAAAAAAACATCGTAAATCTTGACGAAGAACGTAAGGCGGCTATGGTGAGTAATCTGTTGGTAGTTTTATGTGGCGACCGCAGCGTTAACCCGGTTGTTAATACAGGTACTTTATATCACTAAAAAGATGTTTACAACGCTGGATGCAAGAAAAACAGACGAACTATACCTGGTAAGAAGGAGTTGGTTTAGCCCTGAATATGAATTAACTGATAATGCAAATTGCTATGGCAGAATAAAGTATCACCGGCTTTCTGGACGTAAAGCGACTGCAACGGCAGCTAACGAAACATGGATATTTAAGCGTGAGGCGGCATTTAGCAGAACATTACTGACCACAGATCAAAACGATGCGTTAATTGCAGAGGCTACCCGGGATTGGCTGGGCCGCAGGATAATATTAATCTTACAAACCGGGTTTCGGGCAGAATTTTATAGGCCGTCGATGTGGTCACGGAATTCTGTATGGACCTCGGGAGATCATGGCGACATCATGCATTTCACCAGCAATTGTTTTAGCCTGACCGATACAATTCATATTGACCAAAGCACAGCGCCGAAACAGTTAATTCCTTTGTTGACTTTTTTAGGGGGATACCTGGTTATTTTGAGAAGACTGAGATCAGCACGACATTAAATTATGGCTGAAAAGAAAGCATTTATATTGAGGATCAACCCGGAAGTGTTGAAAGAAATAGAAACCTGGGCCGGCGATGAATTCAGAAGCACCAACGGACAGATTGAATACCTGCTGCAGCAAGCTTTAATTGCTCGTAAAAAAAGCAGCAATAAGAAAAAACAAAACGATGCTTAAATTAAGAATATTTAACTACTCTCCTAATTAGCCATTAATCCGGCTAATTTATTATGCATGCATAGCTTTTATCTTGTTTAAAAAATCTAAATTTGCCCAGCAGTTTAAGTCAATTTATGAAAGAAGTATATATCGTTTCGGCCACACGCACTCCTGTTGGCAGCTTTGGAGGGAGCTTATTGTCATTTACAGCCACGCAGCTTGGCGCTTTGGCTATCAAATCGGCAGTTGAAAAATCTGGATTAAGGCCAGACCAAATACAGGAAGTGTATATGGGTAATGTAATGTCGGCCAATGTGGGCCAGGCTCCTGCTACACAGGCCGCTATATTTGCCGGACTGCCATATATGCCTGCTACCACGGTTAATAAGGTGTGTGCATCAGGCATGAAAGCCATAATGCTTGCCGCACAAAGCATCGCCCTGGGGCAAAATGATATTGTTGTAGCCGGCGGAATGGAAAGCATGAGCAACGTGCCCTACTACCTTGATAAGGCGCGTAATGGCTATCGTTTGGGGAACGGACAGATCATTGATGGGTTGGTAAAAGATGGCTTATGGGATGTTTACAATGATTATCATATGGGTTCGGCAGCGGAGTTATGCGCTGTGGAATGTAGTATCAGCCGGGAAGAACAAGACGCGTTTGCTGTGGAATCATACAAAAGGGCCCAACGGGCACAAACTGAAGGCAAGTTTAAAGATGAGATTACCCCTATTGAACTAAAAGACAAAAAAGGCGATGTTATTTTATTTTCTAATGATGAGGAACCGAATGCGGTGAAATTTGATAAGATACCAACATTGAAATCGGTTTTTAAAAAGGATGGCACAGTAACAGCAGCAAATGCCTCATCATTAAATGATGGTGCGGCGGCATTGGTATTAATGAGCAAAGAAAAGGCCAGCGAATTGGGCATAACACCCTTGGCAAGAATAATTTCTTATGCTGATGCACAGCAAGCGCCAGAATGGTTTACTACGGCGCCGTCCAAAGCTATCCCTTTAGCTTTACACCGGGCAGGTTTATCAACCGGGCAAATTGATTATTTTGAAATTAATGAGGCATTTTCAGTGGTATCCATTGCAAACAACCAAAAAATGGAACTTAACCCTGCTAAAGTAAATGTAAATGGGGGCGCGGTTTCAATTGGCCATCCGTTGGGTGCTTCAGGTGCGCGAATTGTTGTAACTTTACTGCACGTATTGCAGCAAAACGGTGGCAAATTTGGCGCCGCTGGAATTTGCAATGGTGGTGGTGGTGCCAGTGCAATGGTTATTGAAAATTTGCGTTAATGTAAAAATGAAGAAAGTACTTATACTATGGATAATAACCGCAGCAATGCCCCTTTTGGCTACTGCACAACACTCTGACGAAAGCAAGAACATCAAAAAGCTAACCGCTCTGCAGGACAGCTTAACTTATCTCGGTAAAAAATTCATTAATGATGATACCGAAATGGAACGCATGAATGCTAACAATGAGTTTATTACAACATTGGTTAAAGCACTAAAAGTACCGCACTCTTTCAATTTTTCCTTTGATTCTGTGAAGAGTATCAGTGTACTTAATTCTCCCGATAACCGTTTCCGCATATTAACCTGGCATATTGCTTTTGATGATGGCAGCTATCGTTTTTACGGCACTATACAGATGAATACCGGCGAAAAATTATTAATGTACCCGTTGGGAGACTATTCCCCATATATGAAAAACCCCGAGGATACGGTTACTGATAATACCAAATGGTTTGGGGCACAGTATTACAAAATCATACCTGTTTATACCAATCTTAACCCTTATTACGTTTTGCTTGGCTGGAAAGGTAATACTATTAAATCTACTAAAAAGGTAATTGAAGTACTCTCCTTTAAAGATGAAAAGCCTGTACTTGGTATGCCCGTCTTTGATGGAAATGGCAAAACCCGGAAACGGGTGGTGTTTGAATACGCCAGGCAGGTTTCTATGTTACTAAAATATGAGACTGAACAACATTTAATTGTGTTTGATCACCTTTCCCCTCCTGATAAAAAACAAAAGGACAAACCCGAATCATTCGGGCCTGATCTAAGTTACAATGGTTATCGTTTTAAAAATGGTAAATGGCAATTTGCAGAAAACCTGGATATGAGAAATATTCCAGACACTCACGATGCTGATTATGTAGATCCAAAGAAACAGGCGGCCATAGATAAATCAACAGCACCAAATAATTAGTAATTGCAATAGTTAGGGAGTTGGACATTAAATTCATAGAGTTTTTAAACTCAATAAACAACTCACTTAATGAACTTAATCAACCAATAACCAAATATTAATAATCCAATTTGTAATACTTTCGGTATATAATTTTGAATTACCGGAATAATAGTATTTTAGTCCAAATTTTTCAATAATTAATTATGCAAGAAACACCTTCAGCGGTAGCTCCAACCAAATCGCGATTTCCTAAAAGCGTGCCGTTTATTATTGGCAACGAAGCCGCAGAGCGTTTCAGTTTTTATGGAATGCGTTCCATTCTGACTCTTTTTCTCGTAAATCAATTTTTTAATCCAACCCATAGCGCATCACTGTCGACTGTTGCAGATGCAAAAGCAAATTCTCTGAACCATTATTTTGTTATGTTAGCTTATGCCCTGCCGTTTGTTGGTGGTTTGGTGGCCGACTGGTTTACAGGCAAATACAAGTTAATACTATATGTGTCTATTTTGTACTGTTTTGGGCATTTACTTTTATCTATGTTTGATACGAACCTCGATGGATTTACGTTTGGTGTAATTGTGGTAGCTATTGGAGCGGGCGGCATAAAATCGTGTGTATCAGCCAATGTAGGCGATCAGTTTGACGCAACAAACCAAGATCTGTTATCAAAAGTGTATGGATGGTTTTATTTTGCCATCAATTCCGGCTCTATGTTTTCCACAATGTTAATACCGTGGACTTACAAAAATTTTGGCCCAAAATGGGCGTTCGGAGTCCCCGGTATCTTAATGGCACTAGCAACCTTGATTTTCTTTACCGGACGAAAAAGATACGTGAGAGTTCCCCCTTCAGGTGTAAATAGAAACAACCTAGTATTTATAACATTTTATGCATTGACCCACTGGAGCCAAAAGAAGCCAGGAGAATCTTTATTAGATGTTGCCAAAAAAGAATATGACCCTGAAAAAGTTGAGGGCATGAAAGCCGTTTATCGTGTAATAATGGTATTCTTTTTCGCGCTTGCGTTTTGGGCAGTTTGGGATCAATGCCTGTCAGAGTGGGTTCTGTATGCCGATAAAATGAACCGTACAATAAATATCGGATTTACAAGCTTTACCATACTTGCCGGTCAGGTATCAACTGTTAATACCGTATTTTTGTTATTATTCATACCTATATTTAACTACTGGATATATCCGGCGCTTGATAAGCGGGGACTTAAAACAACTCCTTTACGTCGTTTGGGTTTTGGATTAATACTAACAGCTTTATCCTTTGTTGTCATCGCTTTAATACACAAGAGCATAGAAACCGGTGCGTCCCCTTCAATATGGTGGCAGGTTTTTGCTTACATGTTACTATCGGCAGCGGAAGTGCTTGTTTCTATAACTGGCCTGGAATATGCTTATACACATTCACCGAAATCAATGAAAAGTACCATGACAGGGATTTGGTTCCTGGTTGTTTCAGCCGGCAATTTAATTACAGCTTTGATAAACGGCTTTATTGCCAAAGGTGGATGGTGGACAGAGCACCTTAAGGGTGCAAATTACGAGTGGTTTTTTGTTGCTTTTATTATGGCTTTTTTTGTAGTATTCATATTTGTAGCTCCCCGCTTAAAAGAGCATAATTACATTGACAATCCCGAACCTGAAATTAAGAATCAAATTATTGCAGATACGAATAATTTATAAATAGATAAGATTATTACATAGAGCAGGGTAGTTATGGTCGCCATCCTGCTTTTTTTTATTTTTATACATCATAAAATCGCCTATTTTTGCCCACCGGCTTTATATTAAAAATTCAAATCACCTTTGACAAGTGCCCGATAGCATAGTAATTATACCAACCTATAATGAGATAGAAAATATTGAACGGATAATCCGCAAAGTATTCTCGCTGCCTCATGATTTTCATGTACTGATCATTGATGATGGTTCGCCCGATGGCACCCCCATTGTTGTTAAACAGCTGCAAAAGGAATTTGCAGAGCGCCTTTTTATTGAAGAGCGCGCAGGTAAACAAGGCTTGGGCACTGCTTACATACATGGTTTCAAATGGGCGATTACGCGGAAATATGATTATATATTTGAGATGGATGCCGATTTTTCGCATAACCCTGACGATTTGCTCAAGTTACGCCAGGCATGTATTGACGGAGCCGATGCGACCATAGGTTCGCGGTATATAAAAGGGGTAAATGTAGTTAACTGGCCTATGAGCCGCGTACTGATGAGTTATTTCGCCTCAGTTTATGTACGTTTTATAACCGGTATAAATGTTCAGGATTCTACAGCGGGATTTATGTGTTACAAACGCAATGTGCTGGAAACATTAGAATTGGATAAGATAAAATTTGTGGGATATGCTTTTCAGATCGAGATGAAATATACTACCATAAAGCATGGGTTTAACCTTGTGGAGGTCCCCATTATCTTTACAGACCGTACCGAAGGCACATCAAAAATGTCAACCAGTATTTTCCGCGAAGCGATCTTTGGTGTTATCCAGATGAAGATCAATAGTATTTTTAGAAAGTATCCCGAAGGATAAGTGAAAGGATTACGAGAGAAGTCAAAATAATTTAAACCTTTTGCCTTTCACCTTTTAGCTTTAACCTAAAAAAATACTAATTTCGTTGGCAATGAATGAGCATCTTGATCCCGACGGTGAACGCCTGTCTCCTGCCGAACGCGACATTGAAAAAGTATTACGTCCGCAGGTTTTTGAAGATTTTACAGGTCAGCATAAAATATTAGCCAATTTAAGGGTATTTGTACAGGCTGCCCGTCAGCGCGGCGAAGCGCTGGACCATGTGTTACTTCACGGGCCTCCCGGATTGGGGAAAACCACGCTTTCGTATATCATCGCTAATGAAATGGGGGTTGGCATCAAGATCACTTCAGGCCCTGTTTTAGATAAACCCGGCGATCTGGCCGGCTTGTTAACCAATCTTGAAACTGGCGACATCTTATTTATTGACGAGATACACCGTCTTAGCCCACTGGTAGAGGAATACCTGTACTCGGCAATGGAAGATTTTAAAATCGATATCATGCTGGAGACAGGGCCAAACGCCCGTTCGGTACAATTATCATTGAACCCGTTCACACTGGTGGGCGCTACCACCCGTTCAGGTTTGCTTACCGCTCCTTTGCGTGCACGTTTTGGTATTAATTCAAGACTGGAGTATTATGATGCCAAACTGCTAACCACCATTGTGCTGCGTTCTGCATCAATATTAAAAACACCCATCAGTGATGAGGGCGCCTATGAAATTGCCCGCAGGAGCCGCGGAACGCCCCGCATTGCCAACGCCTTACTACGCCGAACACGTGATTTTGCACAAATTAAGGGAGATGGCACTATTGATATTGCCATTGCAAATTATGCACTCAATGCACTCAATGTAGATCAGCATGGGTTGGACGAAATGGACAACAGGATATTACGCACTATTATAGAGAAGTTCAAGGGCGGCCCTGTTGGATTAAAAACCATTGCAACCGCCGTGGGCGAAGATGAGGGAACCATTGAAGAAGTGTACGAACCATTTTTAATACAGGAAGGCTTTTTGATGCGCACCGCACGCGGAAGAGAAGCAACCGACAATGCGTACAAACATTTAGGCAAACTTAGATTAGGCGGCAACCCTTCCCTATTTTAATTTATAAGCATTATATTTTTTAATCCATAAGCATTACATTTGAATCTTTAAACCAATCTACCCGGTGAAAAATTTTAAATGTAATGAGCTTTATTGGGCTCACCCCATTTTCTTGCTTTTATCTGTAGGTATTTAATAATATTTTATTGCTTATTTTTAATATGTCCAACTATAATATTCTTAATGATAAAGAATTAACTGCCCTTTTATCCTCAGGAGATGGACATGCTTTTACGGAGATATACAACCGGTATTGGAAAAAGCTATTCTCGGTGGCAACTAATAAAATAAATGACTTGAATGAGGCAGAAGAAATTGTACAGGACATATTTGTTTCGCTATGGAAAAGACGGGACGATTTATGTGTAATCGATACACTAAGCTCCTACCTTGCAGTATCGGTTAAGTATCGCGTAATTAAAATTTTAGATAAGCGGTACAACCAGCAAAAATATTCAGATTTCACAAGGGGCACCACAAATATTGTTGATAATTCAACAGAGCAATGGCTCGAATTTGAAGAGCTAAGAGGTCGACTAATGGAGTTTGTTGCTGATTTGCCTGAAAAGTGCCGTTTAGCATATAGATTAAGTCGCGAGTCAGGGCTTTCACAGAAAAAAATTGCAGTTAAAATGGGCATCTCCGAAAAAACTGTCGAGGCACATTTAGGTAAGGCTTTAAAGATATTGCGTACAAGGCTAAGTCAAATCTTATTATAGAACGGAATACCGTGATAAATAAAATAATTTGAATTACACTAAGGGATTTACTTCATCCAGCGGACTTACATACAAAAGCACGCTGAATGATAGGCAAAGATGCACAGGACAGGTACCAGGAGTTAGCTAAAAAATGGCTGAACAAAACTATTACATCTGCTGAACGGGAAGAGTTTGCCAAGTGGTACAATTCAAACCAGGATGCACCAGTGGACATTCCAGCCGCATTTGTTGAGAGTGAAAAAAACCATAAAGCAAGAATATTACATAAGATAAATCAGGCTATTAAATATAACAATAGCCCAATAAATAAAATCGGGCATATTCGATGGATCTCCATAGCCGCTGCATGTATATTATCGTTATCAATACCTTGCATATATTTCTATTTAAGAAATAAAAAAGTCAAATCGCTTCTGGTAACCCATCAAAAAGCACAAATAAAAAATGACGTTTCTCCAGGTGGCAACAAAGCCCTCTTAACACTTTCTAATGGTAAAAAAATAATTTTAAACGATGTTAAAAAAGGAGTATTGGCCAACCAGGGCCAAACATTGCTTAATAAAGTTAAAGATGACCAAATAGTTTACGAGGCCTCACCGGCCCAAACTACAGGCTCATCTGAAATATACAACACCATCTCAACACCCAAGGGTGGGCAATTCCAAGTGGTGCTGAGTGATGGTAGCAAGGTTTGGTTAAATGCGGCCTCATCCATCACCTTTCCCACTATTTTTTCAAAAACAGAACGAAAGGTTATTATAACGGGTGAAGTATATTTTGAAATCACTAAAAACAAACTTCTTCCATTTAAGGTTATGGCGGGTAAACAAACTGTAGAAGTTTTAGGCACGCACTTCAACATAAATGCATACACCGATGAAGGCATGATCAAAACCACCTTAGTTGAAGGAAGTGTAAAGATTTCGGCAGGAAAAAACGTCGCTATTCTTAAACCAGAACAACAGGCAAACATTTCTAATAACGGATCAGACAAGATCGGCATAAATACAGCTGATATAGAAAGCATTCTTGCATGGAAGAATGGCAGCTTTCAATTTGAAAAAGCAGAAATACCCTTTATTATGCGCCAATTGGCAAGGTGGTATAATGTTACAGTTAAATATGAAGGAAATGTTTCGCAAAGGCACTTTACGGGAAGTATTTCACGCAATGTAAATCTTTCTGAATTATTAAAAATGCTAAAATATACAGGTATTGATTTTAAAATAGACGGCCAGACTATAATAGTCGCTTCTTGAAATCTATACCTGGGTAAACTATTGAAAAACAGATAACCACCGGGTTTTGCCTGCCCGGTGAATTAACAATATTGCAGGCAAAGCAATAACCAATTGTTTAACTTAAAAAAACAGATCATGAAAAAAGCAATACTTAGAGCTCCCTGAAATCAAGTTGAATTTTATTGAAAGATAAAATCAGATAAAAAGCCGGGAAGCGTTGCAGCGCTTTCCCGGTGGATATCTGGGTTACCCTTCATCTTACAATCGCGAAATTGGAAACCAAGTTTTAAACCCAAACATTACAAAACTATGAAATTTAATTGTAAGGTCGTGCCAATTAGTAGGCATCACCTATTCAAAATTCTATTAGCTATGAAGCTAACTGCTGTTTTTATAATTGTGGCCCTTGCTAATGTTAGCGCCAAAACTTACAGTCAGAACATAAACATTCACCAAACTCATACATCGGTTGGGAAAATATTAAAGCTGATTAAAAAACAAAGCGGATACAGTTATCTGTATGACGAAGATGCTGTAGCTAAAACTAACAAAGTAGATATTGATGTTGCTAATGCAACTGTTGAAGAGGCGCTCAATCAATGCTTTAGAGGCCAGCCCTTAACTTATAAAATTTTCCAGCAAACAATAGTCATAAAAGCAAAAAACGAAACTACGGAGAAAGCAGAGGTCGCCACCATCAAGGTACAGGGTACCGTGACGGATGAAAAAGGACTGCCCCTGCCTGGAGTATCAATTAAAGTAAAAAACGGAAATGCAGGTACAGTTACAGACGTTAATGGTAAATATACGCTGAATGAGGTTGATGGAGATGCAACCCTGGTATTCAGCTATATTGGTTACAATGCACAGGAAGTTGCCATAGGTAATCGGCCACAGATAAATGTGCAATTAAGTGAAACCCATACTACACTTAATGAAGTTGTTGTTGTTGGTTACGGAACACAAAAAAGGGTTGACTTAACAGGCGCCGTTGGTAGTGTAAGTGATAAGCAACTACAGGAACGCCCCGCTATTAACCTTGAAGAAGAACTGGCGGGTAAAATTGCTGGTGTAAATGTTTCTACAAATTCAGGAGCGCCGGGTGGCGAAACCAAGATAAGGATACGTGGATACAGTTCTATTAATACCAGTACCGATCCGCTATATGTAGTAGATGGTGTTGTTTGGACAGAAGGCGGAAGCTCCATAAATCCAAATGACGTAGCCTCCATTGATGTTCTAAAAGATGCATCCTCAACCGCAATTTATGGTACCCGTGGTGCAAATGGGGTAATATTGGTAACTACCAAAAGAGGCAAAAAAGGTGGTTCAGTTAGCTATGATTCTTACGGAAGCATAAGTGTAATGGCCAAAGAGCTTAAGGTACTTAATGCCAAAGAATTTTTAGCGGTTGAAGATCAATCCTATGCCAACATCAAAAAATACGACCCGGTAGGCTGGGCTGCAGGCAAATATGCCGTTGATGACCCAAAGGTTATCAGAACAGCATTGATTGGTAAATTATTTGATGCTAATTTAAATCCGCTATATGATGTAGATTGGCAAAAAGCAACAACACGTACAGCTTACAGTCAGAATCACAATCTTTCATTTACCGGAGGAACAGATGACTTAAACTACGGGTTATTTTTAAACTATGGCGATGACGAAGGAATTATATTAAATAGTTATCAAAAACGGTATAACGGACGCCTTACAATTGACAACCAGGTAAAAAAATGGCTAAAAATAGGCGCTACCCTCAACTATGATTACCGTGAAACACGCACTGCAGATGATGGCACAGGTGGCAATAATATCCCGCGCATGCTTGTTGAAATGCCATCAATAATCCCAATAAAATACCCCGATGGAACTTACGGTAAAAGAACAGATTATCCAAATATGGAGGGCGGAGATAATCCGGTTGCACAAGCCGAGGAAATCAAATCTTTAACTTTTAACCGTGTTTTCAGCGGCAATGGTTATGTCAACATAACTTTTTTTCCAGGTCTTGATTTACGCAGTACCGTAGGAACTACCATTTCAAGTAATACCCAACCCCATTTTCAAAGCGGGCTGGTTGGCGGATCAACAGCTAACCAAACCTATAGCTCTGCTTCCATAAACCAATGGAATAATACTTTTTGGCAATGGGAAAATCATTTAACCTATAACAAAATATTTAACAAGGTTCATTCAATAAATGTAGTGGCAGGTGTCGAGCTTCAAAACTTTGCACAATTAAGCTCTTATGGTTCTTCTCAGGATCTTTCCGATAACTATTATGAATACTATAATCTTGGCGGAGGCCAGATACCTGGTATACCAACTTCAAATTATGACGCCTGGCAAATGCGGTCTTTCTTTGGCAGAGCAAATTATAGCTATAAAGATAAGTACCTGTTAACGATAACCGGCCGCGAAGATGGCTCGTCGCGCTTTGGGACAAGTGTTAAAAATGGATTTTTCCCTTCAGCGGCTATTGCATGGCGGGCCTCTGAGGAGGATTTCCTGAAAGATAATAAAACGCTGTCTGATCTTAAATTCAGGTTGACTTATGGCTTAACAGGTAATTCTGAAATTGGTGAATACCGCTCACCTGCTAATATAAATACAACCAATTATGTTTTTGGTGGCAGCCAGGCCATAGGAACTACATTAACAAGTATTGGCAATGATCAGTTAGCATGGGAAAAAACTGCGGAGTTAGATTTTGGTTTGTCTTTCGGCTTGTTCAATAACAGGATCAATTTAGAAGCTGACGCTTTTTTAAAGAAAACACAGCATTTATTACTCAATGCGCCTTTGCCACAAACAAGTGGATTTAGTTCTGTTTATGAAAACATAGGCAAACTTGAAAATAAGGGTATTGAGTTATCTTTAAATACAGTTAATATAAAATCAGGCGATTTCACGTGGAACACCAGCTTTAACATTTCGTTCTTAAAGAATAAGATATTAAGCCTGGGTGCTTCTAATGATGATATCTTTCTCGACCCTACTTTCCTTTCCCAATTTAACCTGATGAGGGTAGGGCTGCCAGCTGGTACTTTCTGGGGTTACAAAGTTTTGGGTACATGGGGTACAGCTGAAGCTAACGAAGCTGCCAAATATGGCCTGTTACCCGGTGACTTAAAGATATGGGATAAAAATGGCGATGGTAAGATCACCGCGGATGATAAAACCGTTTTAGGTAAATCAATTCCGGATGGTTATGGAACATTGCTGAATACTTTCCATTATAAAAACTTTGATCTGGGTGTGGAATTGCAGTTTGATTATGGTAACCAAATAATGAACCTAACCAGGCACTCGGGCCAGGACCGTACCGGACAGGCTAACAGTTATGCTACAGTACTAAATGCCTGGACACCTGAAAACCAAAACACCAGTATAGCAGAAGACAGACCGGCTTATGTACGTTATCAAACGGAGATCTATTCAACCAAGGTGGAAAACGGATCATTTATTCGTGGCAAAACGGTAACACTGGGTTATACGTTCCCAACAAAAGTGATTAATAAAATTGCACTTAGTCGTTTAAGAGTATATGTTCAGGCTCAAAACCTATTCCTCATAACCAAATACACAGGTTACGATCCAGAGACTTCTACTTATAACGGCTCAAGTAATTTTACCCAGGGGATACAGTTCTATGATTATCCAAAACCAAGAACCTTCCTGCTTGGAGTTAATGCTAGTTTTTAATTAAAATTTAAACACAGTATCATGAAATTTAATTTTAAAAAATACAGGATCGGTTATTTGTTATTGGTCCTGACGATTACCATAACCAGTTGCAACAAATACCTGGATGAAAAAGACAAATCAAACTTTGTAAAAAGCAATTATTTTACCACCGCATCCCAGGCGCAAACTTTTGTTAATGGCCTTTATGGAAATCCATCAGGCAATACGGGCCTCTATATGTTTTTAAATGGAGATGCATATGGCGAAAGCCCGTTTATAACGATTGAGTTATTTGCAGGCCATACAACTTCCCTGGGGCAAAGTGTGAACAATGGCAATGTAATACATGAACGTACAGATCCTGTTAACCCCGGTTTTGAAACTGTTTGGAAAAGTTGTTATAATAGTATAGCAAATGCTAATCTTGCGTTATCTGTTATTCCTGGTATAAGCATGGATGCTCAGCTTAAAAACAGACTAATAGGAGAAACACGCTTCCTAAGGGCATTCTTTTATTATCATTTAGTAAGGTTATATGGCGATGTGCCATTAATTACCGATCCGGTTACAATAACAAGCCCAAATCTTTATCCAAACCGGACGCCGCAAACACAGGTTTATGATCAGATCATAAGCGATCTGCAAGCAGCCGAAGCATCAGGCATTCCCGAAACGGACCAAACCGGGCGAGTATCTTTAGGCGCCGTAAGAACTCTTTTGGCAAGTGTTTATTTGACTACAGCAGGTTATCCTTTACAAAAAACCGCTAACTATGCTTTAGCGTCAGCAGAAGCACTAAAAGTAATACCTGATTATACGCTCTTTACAAATTATGCATTTCTGCATGATAATGCGCATAAAAATCAGGGGGAGTTGATTTTCCAAAGCCAATATCTGGTAGGGGTAGCTACTAATGCTATTCCCCAACTTACTATACCCTTTAATTTGCCTGTGGGTGCATATGGCGATCACTTAGGCGCTATGATACCAACTAATGAATTTTTTAATAGTTATGAAACCGGAGATCTTCGTGTTAAAGAGCGTCAGTTCTATTTTTCCAGCTACCCTCAATACGGTGATACCACCAAAACAGTTATTTTTGGTGAGCATGCTCTTTACAAATATTTCCATGTAGAAAGTGCATTAGGCAATGGTCAAAGCGACGAAAACTGGACCTTTCTGCGTTTGCCAGAAGCGATGCTTATATACGCCGAAGCCACTAATGAAGTTAGCGGCCCAACGCAAGCCGCATATGATCAGGTAAATAAGATCAGGGCGCGCGCATTGCTGCCCGCACTTAGCGGCTTAAGCACGGATCAGTTTCGCGAAGCGATATGGAAGGAACGCTATCATGAGCTTGCTTATGAAAATAAGGCATATTTCGATATCCAGCGCACACACATGGTTTACGATGTGATACACAACACATTTGGTGATGCACTATCAACTCCTACAGAACAAGGTGTAACCATGAAAGCGCAATATTATTTATGGCCGATACCCCAACGGGAGATCAGTACTAATAATAAGCTCACTCAAAATCCAGGTTGGTAACAAAATCAATATAAAAGGCCGGTTAAACCAACCGGTCTTTTATATTTACATCGTTTAATAACGCTTAACCCCTCGATGAAAAGACTATACTCCCTTCTGATCATTTTTATGCCCTTGCTGGTAATTGCACAAAAGATCAATAAAATAACCAACCTGGTTGATTATATCAACCCGCTGATGGGAACCCAATCGCACTATGACCTGTCCAACGGCAATACCTACCCGGCCATAGCCTTACCCTGGGGAATGAATACCTGGACCCCACAAACCGGTAAAATGGGCGATGGCTGGCAATACACGTATGACGCCTACAAAATAAACGGCTTTAAACAAACTCACCAGCCCTCTCCCTGGATGAACGACTACGGGCAATTTGCCATTATGCCGGTGACGGGGCATTTAAAAGTAACCCAGAATGGCCGCCAAAGCTGGTTTTCACATAAAGCCGAAATTGCAAAACCGTATTATTACAGCGTTTACCTGGCGGATCATGATGTGACCACCGAGATCACCCCGACCGAGCGCAGTGCCCAGTTCCGGTTCACTTTTCCCAAAAGCGACAGCTCTTTTGTGGTGATCGATGCTTTTGACAAGGGGTCCTATGTGAAGATCATCCCCGGTAAAAATGAGATTGTGGGCTATTCCACCAAATATGCCCGCGGCCCTCTAAAAAACTTTAAAAACTACTTTGTTATCTATATCGACAAGCCCTTTACCTTAACCCGCACCTACAGCGACAGTACGGCTACCGACTCAACCGAACTGCACGCCAAACATGCCAGCGCCGTGATCGGCTTTAAAACCGGCAAAGGCGAACAGGTGCACCTCAAGGTGGCTTCCTCCTTTATCAGCCTAGAACAGGCCGAACTGAATTTAAAAAGCGAACAAGGCAACGACAGCTTCGAGGTGACCAAACAAAAAGCAAAAGATGCCTGGAACAAAACATTAAGCCGTTTAACCGTTGAAGGCGGTACGGTTGATCAGACCCGTACTTTTTATTCCTGCCTCTACCGGATGCTTTTCTTCCCGAACAAACTGTACGAGATTAATGCCAAAGGGGCGGTTGTGCATTGGAGCCCGTATACCGGGAAGCCCGAACCGGGCTATATGTTTGCCGGAACAGGTTTCTGGGATACTTTCAGGGCACTTTACCCATTCCTGAACCTGGTTTATCCCTCCATTAATAAAGAAATGCAGGAAGGGCTGATCAATGATTATAAGGAAGGCGGCTGGCTGCCCGAATGGTCAAGTCCCGGTTATTCCGATGTGATGGTGGGGAACAACTCCGCATCCGTTGTGGCCGAAGCCTACCTGAAAGGGTTGCGGGGTTATGATATTGAAACTTTATACCAGGCGCTCATCCATGGCGCCAACAACGAAGGGCCCAGGGCCACAGGCCGTAAAGGGGTTGAATATTACAATACCCTGGGTTATGTCCCTTACGACGTAAAGATAAATGAGAACGCTGCCCGCACTCTGGAATATGCTTATGATGATTTTTCCATTTATGAATTAGGCAAAGCCCTGCATAAACCGGAATCAGAAATAGCCATCTATAAAAAACGCAGTATGAACTACCATAACCTGTTCGATCCTTCGACCGGGCTAATGCGCGGGAAAAACAAGGATGGTTCATGGGAAAGCCCATTTAACCCTTTTAAATGGGGTGATGCCTTTACCGAAGGCAACAGCTGGCATTACAGTTGGGGAGTGTTCCATGATATCCAGGGTTTGGTGAACCTGATGGGCGGTAAAAAACAATTTGTCGCTAAACTGGATTCGGTATTTACCCTGCCCCCTATTTTTGATGACAGCTATTACGGGGAAGTGATCCACGAGATCCGCGAAATGCAGATTGCGGGCATGGGTCAGTATGCGCATGGTAACCAGCCCATCCAGCACATGATCTATCTGTATGATTATGCCGGCGAACCCTGGAAAGCGCAGTATTGGGCCCGCGAAACGATGAACAAAATGTACAAGGCCAGCCCTGATGGCTATTGCGGGGATGAAGACAACGGGCAAACCTCAGCATGGTATGTATTTTCGGCAATGGGTTTTTACCCGGTATGCCCCACCGCCGGGCAGTATGTGTTAGGGGCACCCCTATTCAGCAAAATAACACTTACTTTGGAGAACGGTAAAAAAGTGATCATCAATGCACCGGGTAACAACGCTGTCAATAAATATGTTAGTAACCTGACTTATAACGGCAAGCCTTATGATCTCAATTACCTGGATCATAAAATCTTAACGCAGGGCGCAGTGTTAAATTTTAACATGTCGGCTAAACCCAATAAACAAAGAGGTATTAAAAACATCGATTTCCCTTATTCCTTATCAAATGAAAAATAAAATGTACAAGAGGCTCATCATTACAGGTTTGTTGATCGGTAGTTTGTTTACAGCATCAGCACAAAAATTAAAAGTAGGCGTCGCCGGGCTTAACCACGATCATATTTATGGCATCCTGAACGCATGGAAGAATGGGCAGGTAGAAATAGTCGGAATTGCTGAACAAAATAAAGAGTTATGGAAAAAATATGGAAAGCTGTTTAATATTCCTGATTCCCTTTTCTACACCGATCTGAAAACCATGCTAAAAGGCAAAAAACCAGATGCAGTTTTGGGCTATAATACGGTTGCAAATCATGTTGATATAGTTGAGGTATGTGCCCCTCTTGGGATCTCAGTTATGGTTGAAAAGCCATTAGCTGCTACATTGGAACAGGCAAAACGAATGGAAGCATTGGCAGATAAATACCACATTCAAGTATTAACCAATTATGAAACAACCTGGTATCCGTCAGGGCAATACATTTATAATGAAGTCAATAATGATAGCATAGGCCCTATTAAAAAAATGGTGGTACATGACGGGCATCAGGGCCCGAAAGAAATTGGCTGCAGCAAGGAGTTCTTAGCATGGCTTACCGACCCTGTCTTAAACGGAGCCGGGCCATTGAATGACTTTGGTTGTTATGGTGCCGACCTGATGACCTGGTTAATGCATGGGCAAAAACCAATTGCTGTTACTGCCGTAACCCGTCATTATAAACCTGAAGTGTATCCTAAAGTAGAAGATGATGCCACCATTTTGGTTGAATATCCCAGTGCTATGGGCCAGATAGAAGCATCATGGAACTGGCCTTTCTCTATTAAGGATCTTGAAGTATTTGGCGAACATGGATACCTGCACGCGCTAAATGGCACCGACATTGTAAGCCGCATGCGCGAGAATATCAAGGGTTCAACAAAAGCAGAGCCTCTGCCTTCACCTATTAATGATCCAATAATTTATTTGGGTGCTGCCCTCAGAAATCAGCTAAAAACAACGGATGATCAGTCATCTTTAAAATATAATATGATCGTGATGCAAATACTGGATGCTGCTAAAAGATCAGCCAAAGAAGGTAAGCGTATTGTTTTGTAAACCCTGCAGATGTTTAATTGTTGATAACTATCATTTATAAAACAGCTATTTGTTCTAATTTCGCCCCTGTAAAACTATACCCCAATATTATGTCAAAATTAACATCTGCATTTATAGCTCTTGGTTTATTTGCTTCAATTACGGCCGCGGCCAGTGCCCTTGCCAAGCCACAAGGAAATGTTGCCGGTATTATGGCCCGTAAACAAGTTCCCGTTTTATGCTACCACCAGATACGCGACTGGAAACCAACTGATTCAAAAACAAATAAAGATTATATCATACCTGTAGCGGCTTTTAAGGCTCACATGAAAATGCTTGCTGATAGTGGCTACCATACCATATTGCCCGATCAATTATACGATTACCTTACCAAAGGTACGGCGCTGCCAAGCAAACCTATTGTCCTTACTTTTGACGATACTGACCTTGACCAATTTGAAGTGGGTCGTACGGAAATGAAAAAATATGGGTTTAAAGGTGTCTTTTTTATTATGACAGTGTCTATCGGCAAAAAGCACTATATGAGTTCACAACAGATTAAACAGCTTTCGGACGAAGGAAATGTAATAGGCAGTCATACCTGGAACCATAGCAATTTCAAGAAATTAAGCACTGCCAAGGATTGGGAGATCCAATTGGATAAACCCACTAAAAAACTGGAGGAAATCACCGGAAAGCCGATCAAATATTTCGCCTTTCCTTTTGGCGTGTGGAACACCCAAAACTTGCCACAATTGCACAAACGTGGCTTTAAAGCTGCTTTCCAATTAGCTGACAAACGTGATGCTAACGACCCCTTAATGACCATTCGCCGCATATTGGATAGCGGTTATTGGACGGTGAAAAATTTGAGTAATAGCATAAAACATAGTTTTTAAGCTCCCACCTTAAAAAGCGAATTGCGCAAGAGGTGATTGTTTATTGTCTTGATTTTTAAGACAATAAACAATCACCTCTTTACTTTTTTATATTCATTCAACAAATCTTCTAATAATATACCGTTTACCTGCATGCCCGCGGTATTGCAGTTACTTATTGCAACTCCGCTCAAATCGCAGTTTGTAAGAGTACTGTTATGAAAGTCGCAATCTTCAAATCGCAATGGCCGCTGTCTTGCTTCCGCGTTGTACATTGGGTGCCCCTGGGATGGCATGCCAATATTATGAATATATGCCCCGCCCAGTTGAGCACCCTCAATTTCAAGATCACTGAGATTAGCATTGATGATTTTTACATTCATCATAGCAACATCGTTAAAATACGAGTCGTTAAGCATCGCCTTATTTGCAATTACTACTTTGCAATCCTCTTTTATTTCAATTCTTTCCATGTTCTTTAGTTTTAAACTAAATATCTGTATATAAGCCGGTAAAACAAATGCGAATAAATGACAAAACCAGGGTGCTTTTACGACACATGCCATGATGCACAAGTATACTATATTAGCCCAATTGGGAAGGCGCAGAAGTCGGCCCGGCGGGGATAACAGAGGCATACACCAGGTATTTTGCATCCACTCCCGATCTGGCTTACGTGGTAAACAATACAATTTAGTGGTAAGTATACGGCGAATGGCACCTTATCCAATCCTCAAGAAAGCACACCAATCTATGTGAAAGGCAAAAAATATTCGCTTAATTATTGTGCCATTTTTGCCGTTAAGAACAATAAAATCATAAAGGAGACTACAAGTTCTCGCCCGAGGGCCCCTGTCCCTTATTTGAGCTTTCAGTAGCAGGTTCATACAATTCGGAATTATCATTGCCCGGCGTTACTGTTGCTATTTCCTCATTGTCCGTTTTGCTTTGTCCGGTTGGTAGCCCACCTTTTTCAAGATCATCGTTCCCATCCTTATTAGTTACCGAATCGTCTTTATTGATAATTTTTCCATCTTTCGGATCTTTCACTCTTACGCTTTCCATGATTTTTGATTTTAGTAATATTGATATAACGAAGTGAATAAAAATCTGTTTTTATTATTGTACCCTTGGGCATCATTACCAGTTGTTTCCCTAAAATTGGTTTTATACTATCTTTGCACTGATGCAGCAAAACAGATCAACTTATAGTAATATTATAAAAACAGAGGCTAAAAAACTTGGCTTTATGTTTTGTGGTATAGCCAAAGCTGATTTTTTAGCAGAAGAGGCTCCACGCCTTGAAACCTGGCTTAAAAGCGGAATGCACGGCGAAATGCAGTACATGGAAAATCATTTTGATAAACGGCTTGACCCCCGCTTATTGGTTGACGGCGCTAAATCGGTTATCTCATTGGGTCTTAATTATTACACCAACCAACAGCAGACTGATCCGCTGGCACCCCGGATATCAAAATATGCTTATGGTGATGACTACCACTACGTTATTAAGAATAAGCTAAAACGATTACTTGAGACAATAAATGAAAAGATAGGAGAAGTAAACGGCCGCGCATTTGTTGACTCCGCACCCGTATTGGACAAGGTATGGGCCAAAAAAGCAGGGTTAGGCTGGGTAGGTAAAAACACAAACCTGATTAACACCAAAACCGGTTCTTTCTTTTTTTTAGCAGAACTGATCGTTGATATCGACCTGGAATACGATATACCTGCCACAGCCGATCATTGCGGTACATGCACCCGCTGCATTGATGCGTGCCCTACTGAGGCCATAGTTGCACCTTATGTTGTTGACGGCAGCCGATGCATATCCTATCTGACTATAGAGCTAAAAAACGAAATACCTCAGGAATTTCAGGAAAAAATGGATAATTGGATGTTCGGTTGTGATATTTGCCAGGACGTTTGCCCCTGGAACAAATTTTCAGTACTTCACCAGGAAACCGCTTTTAATCCCCATGCCGATCTTTTAGAAATAAGTAAACGAGATTGGGAAGAGATCACCGAAGATGTTTTCCAAAAAATATTTAAAAACTCAGCAGTAAAGCGAACCAGATTTATGGGATTAAAAAGGAATATTTCTTTTTTGAAGGAATAAAATTGAATCTTATTATCTCGGATTTCAAATGTTCAATTTAACGTTCCTGACCAATTTAGAATTGTAATTCTGCAACCCAAAATACAACCTACCCTTTCTTAAATTTATCGGCCAGCATTTTCAGCATATCCTCATTAACAGGCTTTGCGGGCCCGTCATCTTTTTTTAATGGTTGATTTTGCTGATTGCTCCGGCTATCCGGTTTGTTAAATTCTTTTTTAGGCTGATTTTCGAGAGGGTTTTGCGGTATAGGGTTGTTAGCAGCTTCAATTGGTTTTGGTTGCTCCGGCTTTGCCTGGTTCTCAACTGGCTTGGGTTGCACCGGTTTTGCCTGACGTTCAGCAGCCCTTTTCGCGCTCCACCTACTATATATCTCTTCCAGTTTACGCTTGGTATATAGCGGGAAGTCGCCCTGCATCATCCATGAATAGTAGCTTGGCTCCATGTTAAACACATCCTCTACCCTACGGCCTTTGTGCTTGCCAAAATTAAATAGTTCTTCACCCTGCTCATTGTAAACCATACGGCCTGCAAAATCAACAGGGCTGTTGAGGTTGGTGAATTTATGCAATGCCTGTACATCGTTAACTATTGGCTTGCTACGGTTACCTTTTTTATCCTCAAACTCAGTATTTTCATATTTCTCTATCTGCGCCAGTAAAACTTCCATGGTAGCACGGGTATCCGCTTCGGCAGAGTGGGCATTAATGATCTTCTTATTGCAATAGAATTGGTAGGCCGCTTTTAACGTGCGTTGCTCCATCTGGTGAAAAATATTCTGCACATCAACAAAATGCCGGTTCTCCAGGTCAAACAAAACTCCGGCCCTTAGAAATTCTTCCATCAGCATAGGAATGTCAAATTTGTTGGAGTTATACCCAGCCAGGTCGCTTTCACCTATAAACTCAGCGATAGAAGTGCCCAGTTCTTTAAATTTAGGCTCATCCTTAATATGCTCATCATAAATGCCATGTATCAGTGATGACTCCAGCGGAATGGGTATGCCGGGATGAATACGCCATGTTTTTACATCCTCGCTCCCATCGGGATGGAGTTTAATAACAGATATTTCAACTATGCGGTCAATTCCAATATTGGTACCGGTAGTCTCCAGGTCAAAAAAAGCCAGCGGGCGTATTAAATTTAATTTCATTTTTTATATAAAACAAGCGAAGGTGGCAAAGGTCTAAAAAAGTTTCAGCAGATTAAATTATTTCAGCTATTTAATATGTGCTTTTAATGTTTTAATTTAAACGCACCTAAACATATGGTTACAATGAAAAAAATCACACTCTTATTGCTTGCATCTTTATTTGCCTTATGCGCTATGGCACAGGACTTTCCTTACGGAAAACCGGATAACGAGGCAATGGAAATGAAGAGCTATACAAAAGACACCTCTGCTCATGCCGTAGTCTTACAGGAGCACGGCTCGTCAAGAATTACAACTAACAACCTGGGTGAGATAAGACTGATATTTGATTATCATGCCAAAATTAAGTTTTTTGACAGCAAAGAATTTGAAAAGTATGGGACCGTTGAAATACCTATTTATAATGCCGACAACGAAGTGTATGATAATGTGACGGAAATTACCGGGGTTACTTTTTATAAAGATGACGACGGGTTGGTGCAAAACAGGAGCTTGATCCTAAAAAAGTTTTCAGGGTAAAAGATAATAAGCACTGGACCACTTTAAAATTTGCCATGCCCGGCCTGAGGAATGGATGCATTATTGAAATAAAATACGAACTCGAGTCCCCTTACATATATAATTTTCATTCCTGGCGGTTCCAGGGCGATATTCCCAAAATATCTTCGGAATATGAAGTGCACATACCCGGGTTTTGGGATTACAACGCTTCTTTAAGAGGGGGGCTAAAATTAACAACAAATAAATCAGAGGTGGAGAAAACCTGCTTTACCTTTCATGGCGCGAGCAGCGATTGCTCGCATATGACCTATGGTGAAAAAGATGTGCCTGCTTTTATTGAAGAGGACTATATGACCTCGCCAAAAAACTTTTTGTCGGGTGTGTATTTTGAATTGGAACAATATACCGATCTAAATTCAGGCGCCAGGATAAAAGTTACTAAAGATTGGAAAAGTGTTGATTACGAATTAAAAACTGCTTACTGGTTTGGCAGTCA